>JACMRO010000543.1 GCA_014376425.1 Rubritepida sp. | reverse complement strand
GAAGACCGACCAGTTCCTGCCCATCGAAGCGGATACTTCCGCCGACAACGCGGCCTGGCGGATCGACAAGACCGATCAGCGAAAAGCCGGTGACCGATTTGCCCGAACCGCTTTCGCCGACGAGGCCGAGGATTTCGCCACGCTGCAAATCGAAGGACACGCCATCGACCGCCTTCACCGCGCCGTCGCGTGTCAGGAAATGCGTGCGCAGGTCGCGGACCTGGAGAAGCGTCATCGGCGGAGGCGCGGGTTGAACTGGTCACGCAACTGATCGCCGACGAGGTTGATCGCCACGATCAGGATGATGAGCGCCACTCCGGGATAGATCGAAATCCAGCTCCGGCCACTCATCATGTAGGGGAAGCCATTGGCGATGAGCATCCCGAGTGAGGGTTCGGTTGGCGGCAAGCCCAACCCCAGGAAGGAGAGCGTCGCTTCCAGAGCGATGGCGTTGGCCACCTGCACGGTCGCCACCACCATCAGCGGTGGCAGGCAATTGGGCAGGATGTGGCCGAACACCACGCGGGCCGGGGAAAGCGGCGTTGCACGGGCTGCTTCAACATATTCCTTCTGGCGCTCGGCAGCCGCCGCGCCATAGGCCGTGCGGGCAAAATAGGCGTATTGCGCGGCAACCAGTGCTACGATCAGTGGCAGTTTCCCCTGGCCCAGGATGGCGACCAGCACCAGCGCCAGCAGGATGGGCGGGAAGGCCAATTGCAGATCGATCACGCGCATCACCGCATTCTCAATCCAGCCGCCGGCATGCGCGGCCAGAAGGCCCAGGGTGACCCCGATGGTGAGCGCCACAGCACCCGCCGCCACCCCCATCTGCAGGGAGATGCGCAGGCCGAACAGGATGGCGGAGAGCAGGTCCCGTCCTTGTGCGTCGGTGCCGAGCCAATGGGTCATGCCACTGGAACCCACGGTCCCGGGTGGGCGGCGCGCGTCAGTCAGATCGAGTGCTGCCAGGTCGAAGGGGTCCTGCGGCGCGATCCAGGGTGCCAGCAAAGCTGCTGCGATGACGCAGACGACGACGATGAGCGCGAACAACGCCACCCGGTTCTCGGCATACTCGTGCCAGAAGCGCCTCATGCCGCGCGCCCCCCACGCCTGAGCCTGGGGTCGAGCAACGCATAGGACAGATCGACCACGAGGTTTAGCGTGACGAACAGGAAAGCCACCAGGACAAGGTAACCCACCATCACCGGCCGATCGAGCGAGGTGATGGAATCGATGATGAGCTTGCCCACGCCTGGCCAGGAGAAGATCGTCTCGGTGACCACCGCGAACGCCAGTGTGGACCCGAATTCGAGCCCGAACACCGTGACGAGGGGGATCGCGATCAACCGCAGCACGTGGTGCCGCAGGATGGTGAATTCGGAGAGACCAGCGGCACGGGCGAATTTCACCGTGTCGCTCAGCATCACTTCTCGCGTGCCAGCGCGCGCGAGGCGGATCATCAGCGCGAGCTTGAACAGCGAGAGGTTCAGCACCGGCAACAGCATGAAGCTCAGGCCCTCCAGCGTCAGAAAGGACCAGCCGATGCCGAAGACCTCTACTGTCGGGCCACGACTGCCGGCAGGCAGCCAGCCGAGATTGACCGCGAAGGTGAGAATGAGGATCAGCCCGACCCAGAAGGTCGGCACGGAGAACCCGAGCACCGAGACCGCCATGATCCCGCGTGAGATAGCACTATCCGGGCGGTAGCCCGCCCAGATGCCCAGCGGCACGCCGACGAAGGCACCGATGAGAACGGCCGAGAGCGCCAACTCCAGCGTCGCCGGCAAGCGGCTGAAGACGAGTTCCGTCACCGGGATGTTGAAGACCAGGGAACGCCCGAGATCGCCGCTCAGCAGCCTGCCCAGAAAGGCGAGGTATTGCCGCCAGAGCGGTTGATCCAGCCCGTAATGCGCGATGACGGCGGCGCGGATGTCCTGCGTCGCATCGGGCGAGATCAGCAGGTCGATCGGGTTGCCGATGGCATGCACGCCCACGAAAACCAGGGCCGACATGGCCAGCATGACCAGTGCAGCCTGAAGCAGGCGTTGGATGATGTAGCCGGTCATAAACTTCCTGCGATGGCCATGGACTCGAAGACCCCGGCGTTCTTAGCATGCGACGTATTTTCGAGGCGGGCCAGCACACCATGACATCGACACTCAAGCGCATCGTTCTCGTGGCCGCCATGGCCATGATCGGCACCCAATCCCAGGCACAGACACTGACACTGGGCGTGCGGGCCGGCCCCGAATCGATCGATCCGCATTTCACTGCGACCGGTACCCAGGCCGAGGCGCTGAAACACGTCTTCGATACACTGGTCTGGTCCGGTGATCAGCTCCAGCTCGAGCCGGGCTTGGCCGAGAGCTGGCGTGCGGTGGATGCGACGACCTGGGAGTTCAAGCTGCGCGCCGGCGTCACTTTCCATGACGGTTCGCCCTTTACGGCCGAGGATGTCGCGGCCTCGATCCGGCGGATGCAGACGCTCTCGGGCCCCAACCCCACGCGCATCTATGTGCGCCGCGTGCAGGATGTGCAGATCGTCGATCCGCTGACGATCCGCGTCGTCACCGATGGCCCGGCGCCGACCCTGCCCAATGACTTCATCCGGCTGTTCATCACCTCCGCCCGGGCCACCGCTGGGCTGACGCCGCAGGACAGCAACGAGGCGTTCAATTCGGGCCGCGCCGCCATCGGCACCGGGCCCTATCGCTTCGTCTCCTGGACGCCGCGCGAGCAGTTGATCCTGGAGCGCAATGACACCTATTGGGGCGGCCGCCAGCCCTGGGCGCGCCATGTCCGTCGCGAAATCCCGAATGACGCGGCCCGCGTGGCGCAGCTACGGACAGGGCAAGTGGACATGATCGTCCGCGTTCCCGCCGCGGACGTGACGACGATGGAACGAGACACGACGCTGCGGGTGATCAGGGCCGACACGATCTACGTCTTCAACATGGAGTTCGACTTCCGCGAGCCGACACCCCAGGTGAGCGCGCGGGATGGCTCACGCCTGCCGCAGAACCCGTTCCGCGATTCGCGCGTGCGTGAGGCGGTGGATCTTGCGCTGGACCGCCGCGTGTTGGCCGATGTCGCGATGGAAGGCCTCGGCACGCCGCAGGGCCAGATGGTCACGCAGCGCATCTTCGGCTTCAACCCAGCGCTCCCGGTGCCGACGCCCAATCTGGTCCGTGCCCGAGCGTTGCTGGCGGAGGCCGGGCTGCCAAATGGTTTTCGCTTCACACTGAACTTCACCAATGACCGCCTGCCGGGCGACCGTGGCGTGGGCACGGCCATGGCACAGATGCTGGCGCGCATCGGCATCGAGGTGCAGGCGGCCGGGCAGCCCGCGGCCGTGCTGTTCCCCGCCCGCTCGCGCGGCGAGCTTTCGGCCGTGATGTCAGGCTGGGGCACGCTGACGGGCGAGGCGCATTACACGTATTCCTCTGTCGGCCACAGCAATAACCCGGCGCTGCGCCTGGGCGCCTTCAATTGGCGCGGCTTCTCCGATGCAGAGCTGGACACCTTGATCCAGCGTGCCGGGGGCGAACTCGACAATGCAAGGCGGGAGCAACTGCTCCAGCAGGTCGGCGCGCGGTTCAATGCCTTGCGCGTCTCGCTGCCGCTCACTTCCATCACCTCGGCCTGGGCGATGCGGCGGGACCGGGTAAACCTGGTTCGTGCCCGCGCGGATGAAGACACGCTGGCGATGGATATCGTGCCCGTGGTGCGCTGAGGCTCGGGTCATGAAAATCGCCGAGATGAACTGGATGCAGGTCGAGGCCTGGCTTGCATCCGATGATCGCGCCGTGGTGCCGCTCGGCAGCACCGAGCAGCACGCCCATCTGAGCCTTGCAGTGGACAGCATCCTCTCCGAGCGCGTCGCGGCCGAGGCGGCGGAGCCCCTGGGTGTACCGGTGTTCCCGGCGCTGGCTTATGGCATCACGCCCTCCTTCATGGCCTATCCGGGCACGGTCTCGCTGCGGGCGGAGACGCATGCGCGCGTGGTGTGGGATGTTCTGGACAGCCTGCACCGGACAGGCTTCCGGCGCATCCTTCTGGTCAATGGGCATGGCGGTAACACGCCCTCGCAGACGGCGGCGCTGGAGTTCATGGGGGCGCATCCGGATTGCCGCATCCGCTTCCACAATTGGTGGAATGCGCCGCGCACCATGGCGCAGGTGATGCACCACGATCCGGTCGCTTCGCATGCCTCCTGGATGGAGAACTTCCCCTGGACGCGGCTGGCCAACCTGGCCCAGCCCGAGGGGCGCAAGTCGATGGTGGACCTGGACCGGCTTCGCAGCCTGCCACCCGCCGAGGCGCGGCGTCTGCTCGGTGATGGCAATTTCGGCGGCGTCTATCAGCGGCCCGACGAGGAGATGCTGGATATCTGGAACGTCGCCGTCGAGGAGACGCGCGACATTCTGCGGGATGGCTGGGCATGAGCCGCGACACGCTGCTGATCTGGGGCGCCGGCGCCATTGGCGGCACGCTCGGCGCCTATCTGGCGCGGGCCGGGGAGGACGTCCTGCTCGTGGATCAGGTGGAGGCGCATGTCGCGGCCATGAATGCGCAGGGCCTTACCATCGAGGGACCGGTCGAGGCGTTCACGCAGGCGGTGCGGGCGACGACGCCTGGGCTTCTGCGGAACGAATACTGCCGAATCATCCTGGCGGTGAAGGCGCAGGACACGGTCGCCGCCACGGCCGCTCTCAAGCCCTTCCTGGCCGAGGATGGCTTTGTCCTGTCCGCGCAGAACGGGCTGAACGAGCGCGCCATCGCGGCTGAAATCGGCGCCGCGCGCACCATGGGCTGCTTTGTAAATTTCGGGGCAGACTGGATCGCGCCCGGGCGCATCCTGTTCGGCAATCGCGGCGCCACGGTGGTGGGCGAGATCGATGGGGCCTTCACCGAACGGGTGCGTGCGATGCATGCCACACTCGCCCTCTTCGAACCCGATGCGGTGTTGACCGACAATATCTGGGGCTACCTGTGGGGCAAGCTCGCCTATGGCGCGATGCTGTTTGGCACCGCCCTGAACAACGCCTCGATGACCGAGAACTTCGACGCTGCCGCCTATTTTCCAGTTTGGCATGGCCTGGGGTCCGAGGTGATGGCCGTGGCGCTGGCCGAGGGCGTGACGCCGGTCGGCTTCGATGGCTTCGACCCCATGGCCTTCATGCCCGAAGCCCCGGAATCTGCCGCGCGCGCTTCGGTCGCGCTGCTCGCCGAGCACAACCGCCACACCGCCAAGACGCATTCGGGCATCTGGCGTGACCTGGCCGTTCGCAAGCGCCGCACGGAGGTTGACGCCCAGATCGCCCTCATCGCCGAAATCGGCGCGTCGCACGGCGTCCAAACCCCCGCAATCCGTCGGCTTGTCGCCCTGATCCATGACATCGAGGACGGCCGACGCACCCAGTCATGGGCCACATTGGACGAGGTTTTGGCCGTATGCCGCGTTTCCTGAACGGCCGTGTGGTCGTCACCGGTGCCGCGCAAGGCATTGGTCGCGCCGTTGCTCGCGCTTTTGGCGCCGAGGGTGCACGAGTCTGGGCGCTGGATCTTGATGCCGAGGCGCTGGCAGGCGCCGACGCCGTGCAGCGCCGCTCGCTCGATCTGTCGGACCGCGCCGAGGTGCATCGCGTGATGGCCGAGGTCGATGCGGCGGAAGGCGGCATCGACATCCTGGTCTGCTGCGCCGGCGGCGTGCGCGGCCAGGTCGGCCGACCCTTGGCGGAGATCACGGAGGCGGATTGGCAGGTCATCTTCCAGGCCAATCTGGAGAGCACGCTGTGGTGCGCGCAGGCGGCAGCACCGATCATGCAGCGGGCGGGTCAGGGTCGTATCGTCACCATAGCCTCGGGGGCGGGGCTGCGGCCGAGCCTGACCGGGATCCAGGCGTACACGTCCGCCAAACACGCGCTGGTCGGGTTGACCAAACAGCTTTCTTTTGAATTCGCCCGCCACGGCATCACGGCCAACAGTGTGGCGCCGGGCTTTATTCGCTCCAATCCCGCGACCGAAAAGCAATGGGCAAGTTATGGCCCCGAAGGTCAGGCACGGCTGCTGGAGGGTATCCATTGCCGGCGCCCTGGCCGGCCCGAAGACATCGCAAATGCGGTGCTTTTCTTTGCCGACCCGGCATCGGACTGGGTATCGGGGCAAATCCTCTCCGTCGATGGAGGTCGTTCATGATGCGCATGGCCCCGTTTTTCCTGGTGGCTGCCGCACTGGCGCTTCCGGCGTTCGGGCAAACCCTGCGCATCGGTTTGGCGGCTGACCCGAATACGCTGGACCCGGCGCGCTCCGGCGCGTTCGTCGATCGTGTGGTTTTCACCGCGCTGTGCGACCGGCTGCTGGATGTGGCGCCGGATCTCTCCTTCCGGCCCGAACTCGCGACCGCCTGGGACTGGGAGGATGAGGGCCGCACGCTGCGCCTGACGCTTCGCACCGATGGCCGGTTCCATGACGGCACAGCGCTGGACGCGGCGGCGGTGAAGGTTAACCTGGACCGCTACCGCAGCGCGCCTGAATCGGTTCGAAGATCAGAACTGCGCCCGGTGACGGAGGTCGAGGCGCCGGACGCACGCACGGTGATCATTCGCCTCAGCCAACCCTACGCCCCGCTGCTTTCCGTCCTGTCCGACCGCTCGGGCATGATCATGTCGCCGACCGCGCTGGCGCGGCTGGGCGGGCGCATTGGCGAGGAGCCTGTCTGCTCCGGCCCCTTTCGCCTGACGCGCCGCGTCCCGCAGGATCGTATCGAATTGGAGCGCGTGCCGGAGCACTGGAACGCTGCCAATATCCACGTCCAGCGCATCATCATGCGGCCCATGCCAGACAGCACGGTGCGGCTGCTAAACTTGCGATCAGGGCAGCTTGATCTGATCGAGCGGGTCGCGCCGGCCGATGTCGCTGCCGCCCGGCGGGACAGTCGCGTCGTGATCGCCGAGACCACATCGATCGCCTATCAGGCCATCTACTTCAACACGACCACCGGCGCGCTGCGCGATCCGCGTCTGCGTGAGGCGTTCGAACTCAGCATCGACCGCGCGGCCATTAACCGTGTCGCTCTGGGAGGGCTGTTCGTCCCGAGCAACCAGCCCGAGGTTCCAGGCGCGCCCTACCATTTCGCATCACTTCCGCCACCAGCCCGCGACGTGGCCCGCGCGCGCGCTTTGCTGCGAGAGGCCGGGCAGCCCAACCCGGTCTTCACACTGCTCACGCCCAACAGCCCCGTCGAAACCCAGGTCTCCGAGATCATGCAATCCATGGTGGCCGAGGCGGGCTTTCAGATGCGGATCGAAACGCTTGAATCCGCGGCCATGGTCGCGCGTGCCGAGGGTGGCCGCTACGATGTGTCCTTTGGCATTTGGTCGGGCCGCGCTGACCCGGACGGCAATATCGCCCTCTGGATCGCCTCGGATGGGTTTCTCAACCGTATGGGCTATCGCAACGCAGCAGTGGATGCGGCCTTCATCGCTGCCCGCCAATCCACAGATACGGCCGTGCGTCGCGTCTTGTATGAAGGAGCAGCACGGCAGTGGATGGCGGACCGGCCGATGCTCATCCTCTATCATTACCGTTGGTTTTGGGGGCTGCGTGCGCGGATGACAGGCTTTGAACCCGCGCCGGACGGCCTGATCCGCTTCTCGGGACTGCGGTTGCCGCCGGGCTGACCACCGGCGCTCTAGGTGTTTAGTCCCGGGGTGAGGTGGTGTGGGTTAATCTTGAACGGTGATGGGCCTCGTTGCCAAGCGTCGCAGATGCTTTGGAACGGTGTGCGCCATCGGAGCGCTTTGAGGTGTTTGGCGAAGTTGTAGGCCGCGACGAAGGCCAGGACATGTGCCTTCAGCGCGTCGAGGCTCGGATAGTGGAAGGCCTTGGTAGTGGCGTCCTTGACGGTCCGGT
>JACMRO010000542.1 GCA_014376425.1 Rubritepida sp. | reverse complement strand
CTTTGCCCCCGGCGCCGAGACCGGCTTTCACCGCCATGGCTGGTATTATGTCGTCGTGCCGGTCACCGATGGCGAACTGCTGCTGGAGATGGCCGATGGCAGCACCGCCACCGCCAGGCTGCAGGCCGGCGTGGCCTACCAGCGGCTGGCCGGGGTCGAGCACAACGTCGTCAATGCCGGCCAGGCGCCGCTCAGCTTCGTCGAGACCGAGGTGAAGGCGCTGCCAGGCTGAGTTACCGCGTTAGCCCTCTGTTCAGCGCGCGCCGCCATCATGCGACGGTCGCTGACAGCGAGGAGCGCGCGCATGGTTGTTACCCTGGATGAGCTGGTGCTGGACGCCATGCGCGCTGCGGTGCGTGAGGAGACCCAGGCCGGCTTCAGCAACCTGCACCGCTTTATCGATCGCCGCATCGCCGAACTCAGCGCCGAGCTGCATGCCAGCGTCGAACTGGTCGACCTGAATGAGGCCCGGCTGAGCCAGGAACTGACCCAGATGCACGAGCAGATCGCCGGTCTGGTGGCGGCGCCCGCTTTGGCCAACCGCAACAGCGGCGTCGAGCTCGAGGCCGTGGTGGTGGCGACCGAGGCAGCCGCCAACACCATCCTGGAGGCGGCGGAGGCGATCCAGGAATGGATCCATGATGGGGGCCGGGACCCGGACGCCATCCAGGCGTTGGCCACGCGGGTGAACGCGATCTTCGAGGCGTGCTCCTTCCAGGACGTCACCGGGCAGCGGGTGCGCCGGGCCATCCAGCACCTGCAGCAGGTCGAGGCCATGCTCGAGCGCTTCATGCCGCACCCGCCATCGCCCGCGGGCAAGCTGCGGGTCGCGACCGAGCGGCATACGGTACGGCCCGACGCGCAGGGCCAGCCCGATATGGGGCAGTGCGAGATCGATGCATTGCTGCGCGCTTGAGGCCTGCAACAGGGCGCGGCGCCGCCCCATATCCCCACAATGGCTGATGACCCCTACAGCGTGCTGGGCGTGCCGCGCGATGCCTCCGACGCCGCGATCAAGGCGGCCTATCGCAAGCTGGCACGGCAGAACCACCCCGACCTGAACCCCGGCAAGCCGGAAGCCGAAGCGCGCTTCAAGCTGGTGTCGGCGGCACATGACATGCTTTCCGACCCCGATAAGAAGGCCCGCTTCGGTCGCGGCGAAATCGACGCCGAGGGCCAGGAGCGCAGGCCTGCCGGCAACTACCGTCGCCATGCCGAGACAGCCGCCGGCGAGCGCTACAGTCCGGGCATGGATGAGGGCGTGTTGGACGACCTGTTCGCCGACCTGTTCGAGGCGCGGGGCCGTGGCGGGGATGCCTGGCGCAACCCCAGGGGCGGCCGCGGCGGGGACGAGGCCTATCGCCTCGATGTCGGCTTCACCGCCGCCGTGCTGGGCGCGACCGAGCGGCTGACCCTGCCCGATGGCCGCGTGTTGAGCGTGAAGATACCGCCAGGCCTGGTCAGCGGCCAGGTGCTCCGGCTGCGCGGCCAGGGCAGCCCCGGGCGCGGCGGTGCGCCCTCCGGCGACGTGCTGATCGAGGTGCAGGTTGCCGAACACGGGCTTTGGCGCCGCGAAGGCCGGGACGTACTGATGGAACTGCCGGTCAACCTGGCCGAAGCGGTGCTGGGCAGTGCGGTGGAAGTCCCCACCCCCGGCGGCACGTTGCGCGTCACCCTGCCGCGGCACAGCGACTCCGGCCGTCAGATCCGGCTGCGTGGCAAGGGCGTGGCAGGTGACCCGGCGGGCGACCTGATCGTCACCCTGCGCATCGTCATCGGCACGCCGGATGCGGCGCTGGAGGCGTTCCTGCGCGACTGGCAGCCGGAGCATCCTGCCGACCCGCGCGCCGGGCTGGATGCGGCGCCATGATCACAATGCATGTGCTGCTGACCGAACTGCCGGGTTTGCAACCTGACGAACTGCGCGGCTGGCTCGCCGCCGGGCACATCCGCGCCGAACGCGGCCCGGACGGGCCAGTCTTCACCGAATTCGACGCCGAACGCATCCGCCTGATCCTCGATCTGCGCGAGATCTTCGAGGTGAACGAGGCGGCGCTGCCGCTGGTGCTGTCGCTGCTCGACCAGATGTACGAGCTGCGACGGCGGCTTGGCCTTACATCGTGATGACGGGGGCGGGCTGGCCTGCGATGACAACATTGACGCAGGCCGGCAGGCCGGATGCGAAGGCGCGGGTCAGGGCGGGTTCGAGCTGCCCGATGTTTTCCACGAACTCGCCATGCCCGCCCAGGGCTGCGGCCACCAGGTCATAGCGGATGGCCGGCGACAGGGCACAGCCATGTGCTCGGCCGGCGCCATAGTCGCGTAGCTGGATCTGGTGTTCGGCATTCCAAAGCCCGTCATTGCCGATAACGGCGACGAAGGGCAGGCGGTGGCGCATCGCGGTCTCGAATTCGGCGATGTGGAAGCCTACCGTGCCGTCGCCCATCAGCGCCAGGACACGTCTGCCCGGGCGCGCGGCCGAGGCCGCGATGGCGAAGGGCAGTGCCGCGCCGATCGCGCCGGCCACGCCGTTGATGAGGCGGGCGCCATTGCGCGGCGCCCGCAGCATAGCCTGCATCCACTGGCCGATTTCACCGCCATCGATGACCAGAATGTCCTCGTCGCGCAGGAACGGACGTAGCGCGCGGCCCAGCGCCGCGGGGTGGATGGGCGCGGTGGGCAGCCCGTCCCAGGCCGGCGGCAGGAAGTCGAGGGCCGCCTGCAACCACGCCGCCCATTGCGGATGGCGCGGCGTGGCCCGCGCGGCCACGCCGCGCACGGCATCCAGCGGCGCGCAGATGGCTGAGAGCGCCAGCCGCCCGCCCAGGCCCCGCGCCGCGCGGTCGAGCAGCGCCGGGTCGGGTTCCAGCACCACCCAGCGCGCGGTGGGGGCGAAGGGCGGCGTCCGGCCGAAGCCCAGGGTAAAGTCGAGCTGCTTGCCCAGGAGGATTACGAGGTCGGCTTCGCCGAACAGGGGTGCCGCGGCGCGCAGCCCGGGGTCCCGCAAGCCGCGCGGGCTCTCCATCAGCAAGACTGGCAGGCCCGTTGCGGCCTCCAGCTGCGCCAGCGCCGCCCGGCCGTGGACGCTGTTCAGGGCAGGGCCGGCGCACAGGATGGGGCGTTGCGCGGCACCGAGCATGGCGTCGATGGCGGCCGCGGTCTCGGCGCCGAGGGGCATGGCCCGGGGCGCCACCTCCTGCAACGGTGGCGGCGGCACGCTGGCCCCCAATACGTCTGTCGGCAGCGAGAGATGCACCGGGCCGGGCCGGCCCTCCCGGGCCAGCGCCACGGCGCGCAACACCTCCAGCCCCAGCGTGGCGGTGTGGCGGATGAGGCGCGCGGCCTTCACCAGCGGCGCCGCGGTTTCCACCTGTGGGGTTTCCTGGAAGGCG
>JACMRO010000047.1 GCA_014376425.1 Rubritepida sp. | reverse complement strand
GTTCCAGCCCCATTCGCGCCAGATCAGCTGCCGCCCCAAGCAGCCGGGCGGCATCGCCGGGCGGCAGCTCCACCACGGCGGGGATCAGCAGCGGTTGCACCCGCACCTGGCCAGCCAGGAGCTGCGCCGCCAGCCGCTCATGCGTCAGCCGCTCATGCGCGGCGTGCTGGTCGACCAGCAGCAGAGCGCCGTACGCCGCTTCGGCCGGGATGTAGCACTCCATCAGCTGGGCGATCGCCCGGCCGAGCGGGCCGGCCGGCGGCGCGGTGGCAAAGCCCATGGCAAGCGACGTGGCCCCCTCCGGTGTGCCGCCCGGCGGTGCCAGCAGTGCAAGCGCCGTCTCGGCAAATCCCGGCGGCCTGGTGGCGAAGGTGCTGCGGGGCTGCCACTGATACGCCGGCCGGGGCCCGCCTGGCGGTGCGGCCCGCGGACTATTGCCCGAGCCGTTTGCGCTGGCGTGTGGCCACGCCCCGGCGCCCCAGGCCGAAGCGGGAGCATCCGCCGCATTCCCGCCCCGCCCCTCTCCCGCCGTTCCTGCACCCACACCCAACGCCGCGCGCAAGGCGGCGATCAGCGCGCCGCGCACATGCCCGGCGTCGCGGAATCGCAGCTCGGTCTTCATCGGGTGAACGTTCACATCGACAGCATCGGGGGCGACTTCCAGGAAAAGCGCCGCCACCGGATGCCTGCCCCGCGCCATCACGTCGCGGAATGCCACCCGCAACGCGGCCCGCAGCATCGGGTCGCGCACCGGCCGGCGGTTGACCACCAGGTGCTGCTCGCTGGCGGTGGCGCGGGAGAAGGCGGGCTGGCCGATCAGGCCCGAGATCAGGATGCCGTCGCTGTCGCGCCCCACCGGTAGGGCGGCGGCGGCAAAGCCCTCGCCCAGCACTGCCCGTGCCCGCGCCTCGCGGCTTTCAGGGTCCAGCTTCAGCCAGGGCCGGCCGTCGCTCTCGGCCTGGAAGGCGACCTCTGGCCAGGCGAGCGCCAGGCGGCGCAGCACGTCCAGCACTTGGTCCGCCTCGCCCCGCGCCGAGCGCAGGAATTTCCGCCGCGCGGGGGTGGCAAAGAACAGGTCGGCCACCTCCACCCGCGTGCCGGGCGGGCCAGCAGCGGGCGTGACCGCGCCGACGCGGCCGCCCTCCACCTCGATGCGATGCGCATCGCCACCCGGGCAGCGTGAAGTGATCGCCAGCCGCGCCACCGCGCCGATCGAGGGCAGCGCCTCGCCACGGAATCCCAGGGTGGCGATAGCGAACAGCGTGGCCTCGTCCGGCAGCTTCGAGGTGGCATGGCGCAGCACCGCCAGGGCCAGGCCGGCCGCATCCATGCCCGTGCCGTCATCCTCGACCACCATGCGGCCGGCGCCACCGCCCTCCAGCGTCACCCGGATGCGCCGGGCCCCGGCGTCGAGCGCGTTCTCCACCAGTTCCTTCACCACGGCGGCCGGGCGCTCCACCACCTCGCCGGCGGCGATGCGGTCGGCGGTGGTCTGCGGCAGGATGCGGATGGGGTGGGTCATGCGGGACTAATCCCGTGCATGGCAGCGACCTCCCAGCCGCCGCGCAGCTTCGCCAGTTCGGCCTTCAAGGTCTCGTTCTCGGCCCGCAGCGTGTCAACTTCGTTGGTCTTGTTGCCCTGGAAGGGGGTGAACAGGCTCATCGCACGCTCCATCATTGCCATGTTGCGCTGCCCCAGCTCGGTCAGGTCGAAGGGCATCTCGAATGGCTTGAAGCCGCCGACCGCGGTCTCCATCCCGCGCCGCCACTGCTCGTGCTGCTTGGCGAAGCCGGTCATCGCGAATTCGAGATAGCCGGGCACGAGCTGCCCCATCTTGTTGCCGTACATCCCGATCATCTGCCGCAGGAAGCTCTCGGGCAGCAGGTTCTTGCCCTTGGACTCTTCCTCGACGATGATTTGCGTCAGCACCGAACGGGTGATGTCGTCACCGCTCTTGGCGTCGTAGACCACGAAGTCGCGGCCGGCGCGGATCATCGCGGCCAGATCCTCGAGCGTGACGTAGCTGCTGCTTTCGGTGTTGTAGAGCCGGCGATTGGCGTATTTCTTCACCACCACCGGCTGGGCGGGGGGCGGCGTCTGGCCTTCGGTGATGGTCCTGCCGTCAACACTGTCCGCGGCCATGTCTCCGCCTTCCTTATGCATTATGCTGCACATGCTAGCACGGGGTGGCGGCCTGGTGTCATGCCCCGCAGTGACGCGCTATTATCGCCGACCCCGGAACCCTGATCGCCCCTGACTGCCTGGAATGGATGACCCCGCCGCCCGACCTGGACAAGCTGGCCGAGGATTGGATCACGCTGTGGCAGAGCGAGCTCGGCGCGATGGCGGCCGACCCTGCACTGGCCGAGGCCTGGGCGGCGTCCGTGGCGCTGGGTGCGGCGTGGTGGCGGGCCCAGGCGGCCGGGCTTGGTGGGGCACAGCCTGGTCAGGCAGGCCCACCGGGGTGGCCCTGGGCCATGGCTATGCCCGGCCTGCCCACCGCGCCTCCGGCCTGGACGGCGGGGTGGCTGGACTTTGCGACCGCGATGCAGGCCGCCCATCGGGGCGCCAACCCTGGGGCGGCAGACCCGGCCGCGGTCGATGCCGGCCATCGATCCACCCTGTCTGGCGGCGTGCAGGCCCCGGCCGGTGGGACAGGCCCGCTTGATGCTGCCATTCCCTCCCCGGCTGGGCCCCCGGCCGCTTGGCCTGCACCTGATGGGCAGCGCGATGCGCGCGGCAGCGGCGCTGGGGACGGCGCCGGGGATGTTCCCCTGGCCGCGCGGCTGGCCGAGCTTGAACGCCGGCTGGCCGATCTCGAAGGCGGGCCAGGCCGAAATGCTGCGAATCCGCCAGGGCCTCGCCGCCGCAAACGCCAGCCCTGAGGCGTTCCAGGCTGCCCTCCTGCAGCGCCTCTGGGCCCAGGATCGTGCCCTTCTCGCCGGCATCGCCGCCTATCGCCGGCACCCCCACCGCCGCACCCTGGCCGACCCGCCGGTGCTCTGGCGCGAGGGCAGCGCCCGGCTGCTGGATTACGGGCGCCCGGCCGACCCGCCGGTGCTGTTCGTGCCCAGCCTGGTTAACCGCGCGCAGGTGCTGGACCTGGACGAGGGCGCCAGCCTGCTGCGCTGGCTGGCCGGCCAGGGGTTTCGTCCTCTGCTTTTGGATTGGGGCTGGCCGGGCGAGGCGGAGCGCCACTTCACGCTGACCGACCACATCGCCGGACGGCTGGAACGGGCCATGGACGCGGTGCCCGGCGGCATGGTCCTGGCGGGCTACTGCATGGGCGGGCTGCTGGCGCTGGCCGCAGCGCAGCGCCGGCCACAACGGGTGCGGGCGCTGGCCCTGCTGGCGACACCCTGGGATTTTCATGCCGCGGGGCCGGCCGTCCAGGGGCGAGGCCAGGGGGAGGCCCAGGGGGAGCCCCAGGGGGAGCCCCAGGGGGAGCCCCAAAGGGAAAGCCCGGGGGAAGCTCAGAGGCGAGGCCTGGGGGAAGCACAGGGGGCAGCACAAGGGGCAGCTCAGGGGGAAGCCCAAGGGGAGGCGGAAGCCCAGGCGCGGAGTCTGGCCGCATGCCTGCCTGGCTTCGAGCCGCTGCTGCAAGCCCAGGGCGCCTTGCCGGTCGACGTTCTGCAATGCCTGTTCGCTGCACTCGATCCCTTCGCGATCGCCGGCAAGTTCCGCGCCTTTGGCCGGCTTGACCAGGACAGCCCCCGGGCGCGCCGCTTCGTCGTGCTCGAGGACTGGCTGAATGACGGCGTGCCGCTGGCCGCCCCGGTGGCTCGGGAGGCGCTGGCCGGCTGGTACGGCCGCAACGACCCGGCGCGCGGCGCGTGGCGGGTGGCCGGGCTGCCGGTGACGGCCACGGGCTACGCCGGGCCGGCCTTCGTGGCGGTGCCGGGGCGCGACAGGATCGTGCCGCCGGCCTCGGCCATGCCGCTGGCGGCCATGCGCGGCGCCACGCTGCACCGTGCCGCGGCGGGGCATATCGGCATGGTGGCGGGGACGGGGGCGGAGGCGGCGCTGTGGCGACCCTTGGCCGACTGGTTGCGCGCGCTCTGACCGCGCGGCACATTGCCGCATAACACCCCGGGAGAGACCCCCATGTCCGACATCGTCATTGCATCGGCCGCACGTCCGCCGGTGGGCAGTTTCAACGGCGCCTTTGCCACCCTGTCCGCGCATGCGCTGGGCACCATCGCGATCCAGGCCGCGCTGGCGCGCGCCGGCGTGGCGGGGGCCGAGGTTGACGAGGTCATCATGGGCCAGATCCTGGCCGCCGGCGCGGGGCAGAACCCGGCGCGGCAGGCCAGCGTGAATGCCGGCATCCCGGTCGAGCACACCGCCTTCGGCATCAACCAGCTGTGCGGCTCGGGCCTTCGCGCCGTGGCGCTGGCGGCGCAACAGATCGCGTCGGGCGACGCCCGCATCATGGTCGCGGGCGGGATGGAGAGCATGACCCAGGCGCCGCACGCCCAGCAGCTGCGCGCCGGGCAGAAGATGGGCGACCTGGCGCTGATCGACACCATGCTGAAGGATGGCCTGATGGACGCCTTCCACGGCTACCACATGGGGACCACGGCCGAGAACGTGGCCGAGAAGTTCCAGATCACCCGCGAGGACCAGGACGCCTTCGCCGCCCGCAGTCAGCAGAAGGCGGGCGAGGCGATGCGCGCCGGTCGTTTTGCCGACGAGATCGCGCCAGTGACGGTGAAGACCCGGAAGGGCGACATCGTGGTCAGCGACGACGAATACCCCCGCCCCGACACCACCGCCGAGACGCTGGCCAAGCTGCGCCCGGCCTTCAGCAAGACCGGCACGGTCACCGCCGGCAACGCATCGGGCATCAATGACGGCGCCGCCGTCGCCGTGTTGATGAGCATGGCGGAAGCCGAAAAGCGCGGCATCACGCCGATGGCGCGGATCGTCTCCTGGGCGACGGCGGGCGTCGACCCCTCCATCATGGGCACCGGGCCGATCCCGGCCAGCCGCAAGGCACTGGCCCGCGCGGGCTGGAGCATCGACAGCCTGGACCTGATCGAGGCCAACGAGGCCTTCGCCGCCCAGGCCATCGCGGTAAACAAGGATCTGGGTTGGGATACCGCGCGGGTGAACGTCAATGGCGGCGCCATCGCGCTGGGCCACCCCATCGGCGCTTCGGGCGCGCGGGTGCTGAACACGCTGCTGTTCGAGATGGCGCGGCGCGGTGCGAAGCGTGGCCTGGCCACTTTGTGCATCGGCGGCGGCATGGGCGTGGCGCTCTGCGTGGAGCGCATGGGGTAGAGGGGCAACCCCACCGCCCCCCGGGGGGTTCCATCGCGGACGCAGCAAAAGGCCTCCGCGCAAGGATTATCGATATGGCAGCCGGCGCCCAGCTATCCGCCCCGCCACAACCCTGCCGATCGGCACACTGGCCGTGGGCCTGGCCGCGCTGTCGCTGGCCAGCCATCTGGCGGCGGGCCGGGCAGAGCGGCGCCACCCGCCACGCGGCCGTTTCATCACCGTCGACGGCGTGCGGCTGCACCTGCTGGAGCAGGGACAGGGCAGCCCCATCCTGCTTCTGCACGGCAACGGCGCCTCGTCCGAGGATTTCGCCATCAGCGGCGTGCTGGACCGCCTGGCCGCGAACCACCGTGTCATCGCCATAGACCGTCCGGGCTTCGGCCACAGCGACCGGCCCCGCGCGCGCGACTGGTCGCCCGAGGCGCAGGCGCGGCTTATGGTGCAGGCATGCGCGGCGCTGGGCGTGGACCGCCCGGTGGTCGTCGGCCACTCATGGGGCACCCTGGTCGCGTTGCGGATGGCGCTGGACCACCCGCATGCGGTGTCGGGGCTGGCGCTGCTTTCGGGCTACTACACGCCCACGCCGCGGCTGGATGTGCCGGCCTTCTCGCTGACCGCCGTGCCAATCCTGGGCGACGTGCTGCGCTATACGTTAACGCCCTTGATGGGGTGGCTGATGGCGCCGCTGGTGTATCGCAGGTTGTTCCAGCCCAGCCCGGTCTCCGGCCGCTTCCGTGCCCGCTTCCCGCTGGGCATGTCGCTACGCCCCTCTGCCCTGCGGGCCAGCGGGGCGGACACCGCGCGGATGATCCAGGGTGCCGCCGCCATCCAGGCGCGGCTGGCCGAACTCAAATTGCCGCTGCTGATCCTGGCCGGTACCGGGGACAAGATCGTAGATTACGAAACCCAGTCCGTTGGCCTGCATGAGAGCGTGCCGCGCAGCGAGCTGCGCCCGGTCGAGGATGCCGGGCACATGGTGCACCACATCGCACCGATCGCCGTGGCCGAAGCGATCGAGCGGCTGGCGGGCCGGACCAGGCCCGCCCTGGCCTGACCCTCAGTTGCCGATGCGCACCAGGCGCAGCGGGGAGCCGTTATCGGCCAGCTGCGCCAGCTGCACGTTGGT
>JACMRO010000541.1 GCA_014376425.1 Rubritepida sp. | reverse complement strand
CTTCCTGGCGCAGCAGCACCTCAACCACACCCCCATCACCTATGACAGCGTGACCGGCACCGGGCGCGGCCGCGTCACCTTCGACCAGGTGCCGCTGGACCGCGCCACCGCCTATGCCGCCGAGGATGCCGATGTGGCGCTGCGGCTGTGGCTGAAGCTGCGGCCACGGCTGCGCAAGACAGAATCGCTGGCGCTGTACGAGCAGGTCGAGCGCCGGATGATCCACGTCCTGGCGGCGATGGAAACCGCAGGCATCAAGGTGGATGGCGCCGAACTGGCCCGCATCGGCCGGGACTTCGGCGAGCGGATCGCGGTGCTGGAGGAGGACGCCCACCGCATCGCCAACCGTCCGTTCAACCTGGGCAGCCCGAAGCAGCTGGGGGAAATCCTGTTTGACGAAATGGGTCTGAAGGGCGGCCGCAAGGGCAAGACCGGCGCCTATTCCACCGACGCGAAGGTGCTGGAGGAGCTGGTAGCGCAAGGCGCCGAACTGCCCCGCGTGGTGATGGAGCACCGCCAGCTCGCCAAGCTGAAATCCACCTATGTCGAGGGGCTGACGGCGCAGCTGGCGGCCGATGGCCGTATCCACACCGACTTTTCGATGGCGGTGACCAGCACCGGCCGGCTGTCCTCCAACGAGCCAAACCTGCAGAACATCCCGATCCGCACGAAGGAGGGCGCGCGCATCCGCCAGGCCTTCGTGGCCGAGCCCGGGCATGTGCTGATGAGCGCGGATTACAGCCAGATCGAGCTGCGGCTGCTGGCCCATCTGGCCGATGTGCCAAGCCTGCGCGACGCGTTCGAGAAGGGTGAGGACATCCATTGGCGCACCGCCGCGGAGATCTTCAAGCTGGACCCGGCGGTGGTGAACCGCGAAGCGCGCAACCGCGCCAAGGCGATCAATTTCGGCATCATCTACGGCATCTCGGCCTTTGGCCTGGGCGCCCAACTGGCCATCCCGGCCGGCGAGGCGCGGGCCATCATCGATGCCTATTTCGCGCAATACCCCGGCATTCGCGCCGAGATGGAGCGGCTGAAGGACGAGGCGCGGACGCATGGCTACGTGCTCAGCCCCTTCGGCCGCAAGCTGTGGATCGCCAACATCGCCGCGCGCGACCCGGTGATCCGCGCGGGCGCCGAGCGCCAGGCGATCAACGCGCCCTTCCAGGGCGGTGCCGCCGAGGTGATCAAGCGCGCCATGGTGCGCGTGCCGGGCGCGCTGCGTGGCGCGGGCCTCGCCGCCCGCATGCTGCTGCAGGTCCATGACGAGCTGGTGCTGGAAGTGCCCGAGAGCGAGGTGGCAGCCACCGGTGCCTTGCTGCGCGACACCATGCAGGGGGTAGCGCAGCTGCGCGTGCCCCTGCTGGTCGAGGTCGGGCATGGCCGCAGCTGGGCAGAGGCGCATTGAATGTTCGAGCCTGAGGAAAAGCGCACCCTCGCCTCCATCTCGGCGGCGCATTTCGTCAGCCACGTCCACATCCTGGTGCTGCCGCCGCTCTTTCCGCTGCTGCGCGACGAGATGGGGGTGAGCTTCCTGGAGCTGGGGCTGACCATCACGGTGCTGAACCTGGTCACCGCCTTCACCCAGGCCCCGATGGGGCTGATGGTGGACCGGCTGGGGGCGCGGCGGGTGCTGGTCTGCGGGCTGCTGCTGGGTGGGCTGGCCTATGGGCTGGCCGGGGTGTTCGGCGGCTACCACTGGATCATCGCCGCCGCCGCACTCGCAGGCCTGGCCAACGCCGTCTACCACCCCGCGGATTACTCCATTCTGGGCAGTGCGATCGGTGAGGCGCGGGTCGGCCGCGCCTTTTCGGTACACACCTTTGCCGGGTACGCCGGCAGCGCGGTGGCGCCGGGGCTGATGCTGCTGGCGGCCTGGCTGTTCGGGCTGCGCGGCGCACTGATCGTGGCCGGGCTGCTGGGGCCGCTCGCCGCGTTGCCGCTGCTGCGCGCGGCGTCGCTGGAGAGGATGCGACCGCCGCGTGCCCGGATGCAAGGCTCGCCTGCGCTTATAAGCCCCGCCGTGCTGGCGCTGACCGGTTTCTTCGTGCTCCTCAGCCTCAGTGCGGGCGCGATGCAGGGCTTCGCCGTTTCCGCCTGGCAGGCGCTGGACGGGCTGTCGCTAACTGCCGGCAACACCGCGCTGACCGCATGGCTGGCGATGAGCGCGCTGGGCGTGCTGGCGGGCGGGCAGGTGGCGGACCGCACCCGGCGGCATGGGCTGGTGGCGGCCTGTGGGCTGGGTTCGGCTGGCGCGCTCATCCTGCTGGCGGGCCTGGTGCCGATGGGCGGCTTGGCGCTGGCGCTGACCATGGCCGCCTCGGGCTTCCTGTCGGGCCTGATCATGCCGTCGCGCGATATGCTGGTGCGCGCCGCAGCACCGCCGGGGCAGGCGGGCGCGGTGTTCGGCATCGTCAGCACCGGCTTTTCCATCGGTGGCGTGTTCGGCCCCCCGGTCTTCGGCTGGCTGCTCGACCATGGGCAGCCATCGCTGCTGTTCGCCGGTGCCGCGGCCTGCATGGCGTTGGCCGTCGCCATGTCGGTCTGGCAGGACTCGTCGCGCCAACGCGCCAGCAGGACGCAGCTTGCATGAAAATCCCGCCTGACCGCGCCGGCCAGATCCTGCGCGACGCCACCATCCCCGAGCTGCCGAACCACTACAGCGGCAAGGTGCGTGACAATTACGACCTGGCCGACGGCAGTCGCATCATTATCGCCACTGATCGGCTCAGCGCCTTCGATCGCATTCTGTGCGCCGTGCCCTTCAAGGGCCAGGTGCTGACGCAGACGGCGCGGTTCTGGTTCGAGCACACCGCCGACATCTGCCCCAACCACGTGCTGTCCTACCCCGACCCGAATGTGCTCATCGGCCGGCGGCTGGACATCCTGCCGGTGGAAATCGTGGTGCGTGGCCATCTGGCGGGCACCACCGGCACGTCGATCCTGACCATGTACAGGGCGGGCGCGCGCGACATGTATGGGGTGCGGCTGCCGGAGGGCCTGCGCGACAATGAACGCCTGCCGGCACCCATCATCACCCCCACCAGCAAGGAATTCGACGGCGGGCACGATGCGCCGCTGACGCCCGCGGACATCATCGGGCGCCGGCTGCTGGCGCCGGCGCAATGGGAGCAGCTCAGTGCTTACGCCCTGGCATTGTTCGCCCGTGGCCAGGCCATGGCGGCGGCGCGGGGCCTGATCCTGGCCGACACGAAATACGAATTCGGCGTGCTCGGGGACGGCTCGATCATGCTGGCGGACGAAATCCACACGCCCGACAGCAGCCGCTACTGGCGGGCCAGCAGCTTCGAGGCCCGCTTCGCCGCCGGCGAAAAGCCCGACAGCTTCGACAAGGACTTCGTGCGCAGCTGGGTGGCCGCGCGGTGCGACCCGTATGTCGACCCCATCCCTGAGATCCCGGCCGCCCACGTGCTGGCGACGGCAGAGATCTACATCGAAGCCTTTGAGACCATCACCGGCCAGCGTTTCGAATTGCCGCCGGCGGGCGATGTGCTGGCCCGCATCCGCGGCAACCTCACGCCCTGGTTCTGAAAACCTCGATCCCGGCACCCTCCGCCTCGGCAAAGATCGTGCGCTTCATGACCCGCACGCGCACCGCCATCACACGGGGTTCTGTGAAGCACTGCGCCAGTAACTCCTCGGCCAGAGTTTCCAGCCATTCGACATGGGGGCGGGCCGACCAGCCTCGCACCAGGTCACGCACCGGGTCGTAGTCCACGATGCCGTCGCCCGGGGCCGCGAACATCTCGACATCGACCGTAAGGCGGTTGGGTCGTTCGGGGTGCCGCTCCCAGGGGTGCAGCCCCACCGGCACATCCACGGCCATGCCGATGACGCGCGAGGCCACGTAGCCTGCCGGAAAGAGCGAAACGGGATCCATGGGCTTCCTGACGGCTGTGTCAGGCCCCTATATGCCGTCCTCACTTGATCCCGGAAGGCCTCATGACGCACCCGCCCCGAAATGCCCTGGTCACCGGGGGCGGCAAGCGCATCGGCGCCGCCATCGCGCGCCGGCTGGCGGCGGCAGGCTGGGGCGTGGTGATCCACCACAACGCGTCGGCGGATGAAGCCCTTGCCCTGGCAGCCACGCTGCCGCGCGCCTGGACGGTGCAGGCAGACCTGGCGGACGCCGCCGCGGCTGCGGCGCTGCCGGCGCGCGCCGCTGCATTGGCCGGGGGGCTGGATGGCCTGGTCAACAATGCCAGCCTGTTCGAATACGATACGCCGCAGGCCTTCGGTCCTGCAGACTTTACGCGCCACATGGCGGTGAACCTGCTGGCGCCGGCGCTGCTGACCCAGGGCTTTGCCCCCGCGCGGGGCGAGCTGCCGGGCGCGGTGGTCAACCTGCTCGACAACCGGCTCTACGCCGCCAACCCGGATTACTTCACCTATGCCCTGTCAAAATACGGCCTGGCCGGCATGACCGAGATGCACGCCCTGGCCTTCGCGCCACGCATCCGGGTGAATGGGGTGGCGCCCTCCCTCGCCCTGGTTTCGGGCGAGCAGAGCGATGAGAATTTCCATCGCGCCCACACCAACAACCCGCTGGGCCGCGGCGTGACGGCCACTGACGTGGCCGACGCGGTGGCCTACCTGCTGGACGCGCCCAGCACCACCGGCACGGTCCTGCTGGTTGACGCCGGCCAGCGCCTGCGCCGCCGTGGCCGCGACGTGGCCTTTCCGTCGGTGGCATCGTGATCGACGCGCCCAGCGCCACCCGGCGCACCCGGCTCGTCTTCGTGCGCGGGCTCGAGCTTGTGGCCCGGCTTGGGGTGCACCCGCATGAGAAGGCGGCGCCGCAGCGCGTGGTGATCGGCGTCGAGCTCTCAGTCTTCGACGAGAGCGCGCCGGATGGCGTGGGGCCGGATGCGCTCGAGCGGGTGGTGGATTACCAGGCGGTGGTGCATGTGGCGCGGGCGGCTGTCGCGGCCGGCCATGTCATGTTGGTAGAGACGCTGGCAGAGACCATCGCCGCCACCGCGCTGCGTGATCCGCGGGTGATCCAGGCGCGGGTGACGATCGAGAAGCCCGATGCATTCGAGGACGTTGCTTCGGTCGGCGTTGTCATCGAACGGACAAGGGCTTGAAATACATCGCAACATCCGAGGCCAGCCGCCCCAATTCATCCACTGGGCTGGGGCTGCCTCAGAACCGGCCCGAGATAAACCCCCCTTCTTCCAGCCAAGGCCACGACTGCCGAACGCCAATTCCCAAAAAGGCAATGATATCAGTTGGTTGAATTTTACTGCCCAGCAGTTGGGCAACCGCGGGAGAATGGCGGCCTGCCGCGGATTTTAATTGGGCGAGTGGCAAATGCCCACAAACTTATCCACAATTTTGGTGGAGAACTTGCACCGGCTCTGACGCACCCTTGAGCGTTCCTGCAGGCCCCGCCACATCAACCGCGATGGAACCAGAAATCGCGGCGCCGACACCCGCCCCGCCGCAAGGCCTTGCCGTGTTCGACGCCGCGCTCAGGCACATGCCGCTCAGCCCTGGGGTCTACCGCATGCTCGATGCGAAGGGCGATGCTCTGTATGTTGGCAAGGCGCGGGCGCTGAAGAAGCGCGTCAGCCAGTATACGCAGACCGCCAGGCTGCCCGAACGGTTGCGCCGCATGGTGTTCGAGACCCGCAGCATCGAGGTCATCACCACCGCATCGGAGGCCGAGGCGCTGCTGCTGGAAAGCAACCTCATCAAGAAGCTTCGGCCGCGCTTCAACATCGTGCTGCGAGACGACAAATCCTATCCCTGGCTGGTGCTGACCGAGGACCATCCCTTTCCGCAGATCGCCAAGCATCGCGGCGAGAAAAAGAAGGGCGCCAAGTATTTCGGCCCCTTCGCCAGCGTCTGGGCGGTGAACCAGACGATCACCGCGATGCAGCGGGTGTTCCTGCTGCGGACCTGCCGGGACACGGTGTTCAACAGCCGCGACAGGCCCTGCCTGCTGTACCAGATCAAGCGCTGCTCGGCGCCCTGCGTCGACCGGCTGACCAAACCCGAATACGCGCATCTGGTGGACCAGGCGAAGCAGTTCCTGGCGGGCGAGACGCCCTCGATCCAGCAGGAGCTGGCGGCCGAGATGGAAGCTGCGGCCGAACGGCTGGAGTTCGAGCGCGCTGCCACGCTGCGCGACCGCATCCGCGGCCTGACCTACATGCACACCAACAGCCGCATCAACATGGACGGGGTGGGCGACGCCGATGTGGTCGCCCTGCACATGGCCGCCGGCCAATCCTGCGTGCAGGTCTTCTTCTTTCGCGGTGGCCGCAACAACGGCAACCGGCCATATTTCCTGACCCACAGCAAAAGCGACATCACGCCCGAAGCGGTAATGGCGAGCTTCCTGGGCCAGCTGTACGAGGATCTGCCCCCGCCGCCGCTGGTGCTGATGAGCCACGAGCCCGATGAATGCCCGCTGATCGCCGAGGCGCTGACGCTGAAGGCAGGCCGGCGGGTGCAGCTCAACCGTCCGCAGCGTGGCGACAAGCACGCCGCGGTTGACCACGCGCAGACAAATGCGCGCGAGGCGCTGGAGCGCCGCCTGGCGGAGTCCACCGCGCAGACCGCATTGCTGGAGGGCGTGGCCACGCTGTTCGACCTGCCCGAGCCGCCGGCGCGCATCGAGGTCTATGACAACAGCCACATCCAGGGCGCCAACGCCTATGGCGCGATGATCTGCGCCGGGCCCGGTGGCTTCATCAAATCCGCCTACCGCAAATTCTCCATCCGCGAGGCCAAGGGTGGCGATGATTTCGGCATGATGCGGGAGGTGCTGGAACGCCGCTTCGGCCGTGCGCTCAAGGAGGACCCGGCGCGGGCCGGCGAGAGTTGGCCGGGCCTGGTGTTGATCGATGGCGGCATCGGCCAGCTTGGCGTGGCGCGCGAGGTGCTGGCCGAACTGGGTCTGGACGACATACCCCTGGTGGGCGTGGCCAAGGGCGTGGACCGCGATGCCGGGCGCGAATGGTTCCACCTGGCGGGCCGCGAGGCATTCCAGCTGCCTCCGCGTGACCCGGTGCTGTACTACCTGCAGCGGCTGCGCGACGAGGCGCACCGCTTCGCCATCGCCACCCATCGCGCCGGGCGGTCGAAGGCGCTGACCAAGTCGGAACTGGATGATGTGCCGGGGGTGGGCGCGGCGGTGAAGCGGTGGCTGCTGAACCATTTCGGTTCATCGCGCGGGGT
>JACMRO010000540.1 GCA_014376425.1 Rubritepida sp. | reverse complement strand
GCATCGCACTGGAGGCCGCCTGATTCTGCGGCCGGCAAGGTGATGGTCCGCGCGGGAAGCGGGTGAAGGGACGCGCGACACATGCGCCCCGTCACGCTCATGTACAGGTGGCCGGTCCCGCGCTGAGCCCAATGGACACGACTCCGGCGCCGGCATTCGCCTCCTCGCAGGCGGCCCGCCGGTCGATCATGCTGGTAAGGCTGGAAGACTCTTAGGCAAAGTCTCCGCCCGCAAGCTGCGGCAATGCCGGTCCCAATGCCCCTATGCGTAGGTGACCCCGCTCAATGCCGATGCCGGTGCTCTAAGCGAAGGTCATCTCGCTCCGAGGCCCCTATGTGTAGGTGGTATCGCTCAAATGCCGATGCCTTTGCCCTATGCACAGGTCATCGCGCTCAAATGCGGATGCCGATGCCCCTATGCGCAAGTCATCTCGCTCAATGGCCAACGCGGCCGGGGTGCGAAGTCCACCGCACCCGAAAGACCAGCACGCAGCCGCAACAGGCCCGCCCAGGCCACCATCACCGCGTTGTCACCGCACAGCCGTGGCGGCGGCGCCTCCTGCGCCACGCCGGCCCGCAGTGCCTCGCCCGCCAGCGCCTGGCGCACCGCGGCATTGGCCGCCACGCCACCGGCCACCACCAGCGCAGTAGCATCGGGCATCAATCGCAACGCATGCCGGGCGCGGTCCGCCAGTACCGCCGCCACCGCCGCCTGGAAGCTGGCGGCGATATCCTCGCGCCGGCCGCCCTGGGCCACGGCGCGGGCCACCGCCGTCTTTAGCCCGCTGAAGGAGAAGTCGCAGCCCGGCCTTCCCAGCAGCGGCCGCGGCAGCGGGATGGCCGCGGGGTCGCCCAGCTTCGCCAGCTGCTCCAGTGCCGGTCCGCCGGGCCAGGGCAGCCCCAGCAGCTTGGCCGATTTGTCGAAAGCCTCGCCCACAGCATCGTCCAGCGTGGTGCCGAGCCGGCGGTAGCGCCCCAGCCCGAGCACCGCCACGCATTGGCAATGCCCGCCCGAGACCAGCAGCAGCAGATAGGGAAAGGCCGGCTCCCCCAGGCCCGGCATCAGGACCGTCAGCGCATGCGCCTCCAGGTGGTTCACCGGTACGAAGGGCAGGGCATGCGCCAGCGCCACGCCCTTGCCGAAGCTGCTGCCCACCACCAGGCCGCCGATCAGCCCCGGACCGGCCGTCGCCGCCACCCCACACAGATCGCTAAACGCAACCCCGGCGCGGCGCATCACATCCGCCACCATCGCCGGCAGCCTGGACAGGTGCGCGCGCGCCGCCACTTCAGGTACGACACCCCCGAAACGCGCATGTTCCTGGAGCTGCGAATGCCCCGCCTCGGCCAGTACCACCCCATCCGCGGACAGCACCGCCGCCGCGGTTTCGTCGCAGCTGGTCTCAATGCCCAGGATGGGCGCGCTGACAGCTTCAGGTCCGGCGGTCGGCGCCCTTTTGTTCATAACCCGGGGGTTCTATAGGCTCGCAATGCCTCCCGCCATCCTCGCCGCGGCAAGTGCGCGCGCACATTCGCCCATGCCCGGCCCGCCACTGCGCGTGGGCACCCGCAACAGCCCGCTCGCCCTGGTGCAGACCCGCGCCTTTCTCGAGCAGATCATGGCCGTCTGCCCGGTGCTGCGCGCGGTCGACGCCTTCCGCGAATTCGCCATCACCACCACCGGCGATGCGGTGCAGAACCGGCTGCTGGCCGATATCGGCGGCAAGGGCCTGTTCGCGCGCGAGATCCACGAGGCGCTGCTGGACCGCCGCATCGACTTCGCCGTCCACTCCCTGAAGGACCTGGAGACCGAGCTGCCCGCCGGCATCGTGCTGGCCTGCACCCTGAAGCGTGAGGATGCGCGCGACGCGCTGATCCTGCCCGGAGGAACGGCTGACCCGGCGGACCCCTTCGCCAGCCTCGCACCCGGCGCGCTGATCGGCAGCGCCAGCCTACGCCGCCAGTCACAGCTGCTGGCGGTGCGGCCCGACCTGCGCGTCGGCCTGATCCGCGGCAATGTGCAGACGCGCCTGGCCCGCGTGCGCGGCGGCGAGTTCGGCGGCTCGCTGCTGGCGCTGGCTGGCCTACGGCGCCTAGGGGTGCAGGCCGAGGCGGCCGCCATCATCCCCACCGCCATCATGCTGCCCGCCGCCTGCCAGGGCATCGTGGGCGTGACCGTCCGCGCCCGCGACCATGATCTCCACGACCTGCTTTCGGCCATCGAAGACCCTGAGGCAGCAGCCGTCAGCCAGGCCGAACGCGCGTTGCTGGCCGCGCTGGACGGTAATTGCCGCACACCGATCGGCGGCTACGCCACCTTGCTGCCGGGCGGCGGGCTGCGGTTGGAAGGGCTGACGGCGCGGGCCGATGGCAGCTTCCTGCTGCGCCGTGTCATCGAGGGCCCGGCGCGGGACGCCGCAGCCCTGGGCGCCGCGCTGGGGGCCGAACTGCGCGCCGACACCCCCGCCGACATCTTCGGCTGAGCGCGGGGCGCTGAGGGATGACGCGGCGGCCCTCCAGCCCGCTTGGCCCGGCAGGGGCCGCCGATCGCCCGGGGGCGCTCCGGGGCGGCGCGCCCTCCATTCTGCCCTGATCATGCGAGGCGTCCTGATCACCCGGCCCGAACCCGGCGCAGCCGAAACCGCCGCCGCGGTCATCGCCCTGGGCTGGACCCCCATCCTGGCACCCGCGCTCAGTCTGCATCCCCGCGCCATCCCAACCATGGTTGCCCAGGCAAGCCTGATCACCAGCCGCAGCGCTGCCGCCGCGCTGCCGCCGGGCCTGCCCGTCCTGGCCGTTGGCGAGGCCACCGCCGCCGCCGCCCCCGCGCTGGGCCACGCAGGCGTGGCGGGGGGGGGGGGCGGGCGGCGCGCGGGGG
>JACMRO010000539.1 GCA_014376425.1 Rubritepida sp. | reverse complement strand
GTCCAGCTTGCTGCCGCGCTCATTGCCCTCGGCGAAGGCGATGATGGTGCCCAGGCCACCGCGACCCTGCGTGCCCAGCGTCGCAATGGCATTGAGGGTGGCGGTACCCGGGGTGTTGAACGCCGCATCGGCGCCCCAGGAATTGTTCAGCACCTGCGCGCCGTCGTTCAACGCCTGCTGAAAGCACAGGTCGGCGCCGGCATTGTTGGTCCCCAAGACGCGGTAGCTGACGAGCTGAGCGCCCGGCGCCACGCCCACGCCACCGATGCCGTTATTGCCGACCGCGGCGATGACGCCGGCGACCGGGGTGCCGTGGTTGTCAGCCGGCCCATCGAGCCCGGCCGTTACGGCAGCGCCAGTAGTAAGATTGGCGTTGCTGGCATCGACGAGCAAAACGCTGCCTGGCCTGGTCCACAGGTTGGCGACCAGGTCGGGATGCGTCAGCTCAACGCCATCATCAAGCACGCCGACGAGCACGCCCTTGCCGGTGTATTTCTGCCAGGCGGAGGAGACGCGAATATCGGCGCCGACGGTGCCATTGCCTTGAGCGGCGCCCCCGACATTCTTGAGGTGCCAGGCATTGGCGAACAGGGGATCGATGGGCGGATTGGTGAATGACACGCGGCAGCTCCGATTGTGATGGAGGCAGACCTGCGTAACGATTCGGCGCCCACGCCGTTATAGCGCCGCGAAACCGAGTCTACCCTTCCTATCAGACCTTTGAGATCACGCCCGCGTGTTGTCAATCGGCCCCGAAGCGCCTGTTGTCGCCCGGCCGCAGTCGGATGCCCGGCCGCAGATTGGTGAAGGGCAGCGTCGCCGGGTCGGCCACCACCGGGCCGGGTGCGGCCGCCACCAGCACCGCCTCGGCGATCGGCTGGAAGTGCGCCCGGAAATGCACGCTGGACTTCACCGCGACGATTTTCTGCGCCGCCGGATCGACGCCGATGTGGCGGAAAACCTCCTGGTCATGCGCCTGCATTTTGCGTGACACGATGACGACGCGCACGCCGGGTGCCACACGCAGCAATGCGCAGGGACCGAGCCCGGCCGGGTTGCCCGCGCCCATCGGGCCGGAGAGGGTGAATTCGCCGTCCGACAGCGCCTCCACGGTGCCCGTGACGGGGAGTGGCACGCCGTCGCTGCGGCCGCCCAGCGCCAGCGACAGCGTGGCGCCCTGCCCCGCCGCGTGGCACGCGGCGGCACTGTCGGCATCGTTCATCACCGCCAGCACCGCGCCCTGGGCGTCCTGCGCGATCAGCTCGGCCAGCAGGCCGGTGGTGTCGCCATGCCCGCCACCGCCGGGGTTGTCCTGCGTATCGGCGATGACGACAGGGCGGGTCGCGGTGGCGGCGATGGCGATGGCCTGCCGCACCGCATCGGCGGCCGGCATCACGCCGCCGGCGAATTCGGCTTCGCGCGCGGCAATGGCGGCGACCAGGGCGTCGGCCGCCTCCGGGTCGCCATAGCTCGCCACGGCCTGGGAGCAGCCCGGGAAATCGGCGTAGGGAAAGCCGAAGCAATAGGCCAGCTCGGCGGCGTTACTGCCCAACCGCTCCCGCGCCGCCATCACCCCGGCCATTGGTTCCACCATGGTGCACTGGCTGGTGATCGGCACCAGGAAATCGACGGTGCGGAAGGTCTTGCTCCAGCGCGGCTCGCCGCCGGCCAGGCGCAGCAGCAGCGCCATTGCCCGGGCGCCGGCGGCCCGCATGTCGACATGCGGATAGGTGCGGAACGGCACCAGCGCGTCGGACAGTTCGACCATCTCGGCCGTCATGTTGGCGTGCGGGTCCAGGCTGGCGGTGATCGGCACGTCGGGCCCGGCCACGGCGCGGACGCGGCGCAGCAACTCGCCCTCGGCATCGGCGAAATCCTCGCTGACCATGGCGCCGTGGAGGTCGAGATAGACGCCGTCCAGCGGCCCGGCCTCCAGCGCGTTGGACAGCGCGCCGATCAGCAGGCCGGCGATGCGCTCGAACGCGTCGCGCGTCACCGGCCCGGCCGGGTTGGCGAAGGCCCAGACCAACGGGCAAAGTGTGGCACCGGCCGCCTCGGCCGCCGCGATCGCGCCGCCGGCGGGGACCGAAATCGGTCGCAGCGTGTCGAGCAGCGTGGCCGGGTGCTGCAGCGTGGGGAAGCCGCCGGTTTCGACGAATTGCCGCCAGCCGGTGGGCAGCGGCGCGAAGGAATGGGATTCGTGCAGGAAGCCGCCGATGGCGATGCGCATCATTATTCCTCGTTGGCGGCGGCGATAACGGCATCGGCCAGCACAAGCAGCCCGGCCTCCGCCCATGCGGGCGTGATGCTTTCCGCCTCGTGGTGGCTCAGCCCGTCATGGCAGGGGGTGAACAGCATCACCGTGGGCACCCGGCGCGCGACATAGACGGCGTCATGCCCGATGCCGGTGGGGATGTAGCGCCAGTTCAGGCCGCGCATGGTCGCCGCCGCCTCGCAGCGCCCGATCAGCGCCGGGTCGAAGCGGGTGAGCGGGCTGTGCCAGAAATCGGCGACGTCGATGGTCAGGTGCCGCGCTTCCGCGATTTCGGCGGCGCGGGCGCGCAGCCGTGTGCCCATGAGATCCAGCTGCGCCGGGTCGCCATGCCGCGTATCGACGCTGAACCACACCCGGCTGGGCGTCACGTTGCGCGAGGACGGATAGACGCTGACCTGCCCCACCGTGCCGCGCCCCGGCTCGCCATCGGGCGCGATGGCCGACAGCGCGATTTCCTCCACCGCCGAGATCAGCCAGGCCGCGCCCATCAGCGCGTCGCGCCGATGCGCCATCGGGCTGCCGCCATGCGCCTCCTCGCCGGTCACCGTAACCTCGTACCAGCGCTGCGCCAGCGCGTGGGTGACGATGCCCAGGTCGTGCCCGCCATCCTCCAGCAGCCTGCCCTGTTCGATGTGCAGCTCGAAATAGGCGGCGCAATCGGCCAGCGCCGCCGGGTCGGCCGTGCCGCGCCAGCCGATGGCGTCGAGCGCCTGGCCGAATACCGCGCCATCCGGGTCGGTCTTGGCGAGGATCTCGGCCTCGGTGAGGATGCCCATGGCGCCGGCGCTGCCCATCATCGGCGGCGCGAAGCGGGCGCCCTCCTCATTGGTCCAGTTGATCAGCAGCAGCGGTGCGCGAGTGGTGGCGCCAGCCTCATGCAGGGCGCGCATGATCTCGAGGCCTGCCAGCACGCCCAGCACGCCGTCGAACTTGCCCCCGGTGGGCTGGGTATCGAGGTGGCTACCGAAGGCCACGGGCTTTCGCGCGGGGTCGCTGCCCTCGCGCCGCAGCGCCATATTGCCCAGGCGGTCGACGCTGAGCGTGCAGCCGGCGGCCCGCGCCCAGGCAGCGAGCAGGTGGCGGCCTTCGCCATCCTGCGCTGTGAGCGTCTGCCGGTTGCAGCCGCCTTTCGCGGTGCCGCCGATGCGCGCCATCTCCATCAGGCTGTCCCAGAGCCGGGCGCCGCTGATCGGCAGGTTGGTCGAGGTAGGCGTCACCCGACGCTGTCCCCGGTGGCGGTTTCCAGCCCGCACCACTCCGCCATGGCCAGTGCGATGGCCCGGGTGCAGCCATGGATGCTTTCCACGCCGACGCTCTCGTCGATGCCGTGGATGTCCTGCGCATCCGGCCCGAACACCGCCGTGGGGGTGCCGCGGGTCAGGAAGTGCCGGCCATCGGTCAGCCCGGTCGCGGGGTAGTCGCGCAGCGCGCCGCCCGTTGCATCGGCATAGGCGCGGCGGGCCAGGCGGATGATGTCGGACTCCAGGTCAAAGACGCAGGGGTCGGCCATGAAGCCCTTGAACTCCAGCTGGACCCGCGCGCCGCGCAGCCGCTCATGCCGCGCCGCCTCGGCCACCAGCGCCTCGATGTCGCGCCTGGTCTCGGCCGCCGTGTAGCCCATCATCACCCCCACCCGCAGGCCGATGCGGCAGCGGGTGGCGACGCTGCTGTTCCACTCGCCGCCCTCGATGGTGCCGAGGTTGACGTTGACGGGGTGGTTGACGCCGCGGAAGGCGGGGTGGATGCGCTCGGCCGCGTTCTGGCGGGCCTCGTAATCCTTGAAGGCGGCGGCGACGATCTGCGCGCCCTCGATGGCGTTCAGCCCGGCCTGCATGTCGCGCACATGGGCCGGCCGGCCGCTGACCGTCACCCAGGCCCAGACCACGCCGACCTGCGCGGTGTAGAGCGCATCGAACCCCGGCCCCGGCTCGGGGATGATGGCGCCGTCGCAGCGCGGCAGGGCGAGCAGGCAGGCTGCGGCGCCGTTGCCGGTGCATTCCTCCTCAATCACCGCGTGCATCTGCACTGGCGCGGCGGGCTGCAGCCCGGCCAGGCGCAAGGCCGCGAAGGCCTGCAGGTAGCAGGCGATGCCGCCCTTCATGTCACCGGCGCCGCGGCCGAAGATGCGGCCGTCGCGGATCACCGCGACGTAGGGCGGGCTGGCCCACATGTCGGCCGCGCCCTCGGGCACCACATCTACATGTCCTTGCAGGACCAGCGAACGGCCGCGGACCTCGCGCGGGGTGTGCAGGGCGACGACGTTGTCGCGACTCTCATAGGACAGCAGCGGCGGCGAGAAGATCGCGTCATAGGTCGGCTCCGTCGGG
>JACMRO010000538.1 GCA_014376425.1 Rubritepida sp. | reverse complement strand
GCCGGCCGCGCCCAGATGGGCGAAGCCCGGGCCGGACAAGGCGCGCTCGGCGGAGGCGTGGCCGAAGCGGTCGCGCAGTGCTGCCAGCACTGCATCCTCGGCCGCGTCGGCGCCGGCCAGGGTGACGTGGCCGCCCTCGGTCGCGACGGCGCCGGCGCCGGGGATGGGCTGCGCCACGCCCAGGCCGGTGCCGGGGTTGATCAGCAGCGCAGGCCCCTGCGCCCGCGCCGGGCCGCCCAGCCCTGCCGTATCCCCCAAGGTGAGATGCGGCAGCAGCCAGGCCTGCGCCTCCAGGTCGTTCAGCAGGCGGGCATCAGGTACGCCCAGACCGTCTGCCCGCACCTCGCCCCAGGGGCTGTTGGTCATCCGGCACACGCCATCGCGCACCGGGCCGGCCAGCGCCACCAGCGCACGGTCCGCCGGGCCGGCGGCGGCAAAGGCATCCTCGATGCGCGGGAAGTCGGCCACCTTCAGCACCAGCGGCGCCGCATGCCCACCCTGGCCGTCGGCCCATGCAAACCTTGCATGGGTGCCGCCGATATCGGCCAACAGAGTGCCGCTCACAGCGCCAGCGGCAGCCGCAGCGCCATCGGTTCCAGCAACGCCTCGATCTCGCTGCTTTCCGCCCATTCCAGCCCGACCGACACCACAGTCACCGCCGCCCGGAATTTTTGCGGGATGCGCACAAAATCCTTGCGCGTGGTGACCGGCGTGGCGCGCAGGCTCGCCGCCTCGCGCAGCAGGGTTTCCATGTCGCCGTCATCATAGGGATAGTGGTCGGCGAAGCTGGTGCGGCCAGCCAGGGTGGCGCCCGCCTCGACCAGGGTCGCGAAGAATTTCGACGGGTTCCCGATGCCGCAGAAGGCCATCACCGCGCGGCCGGCCAGGCTCGCGGCCTCCGGCCCCGGCACCAGGCGGGCACGCAGCACCGGCAGATGCGGCGGCAGGGCGGCCAGCGCGCCGGTCTCATCGGGGCCGATCAGCACTGCGGCCTGGCAGCGGGCGGCGGCCGCCGCCACCGGCTCGCGCAGCGGTCCCGAGGGGATGACATGGCCGTTGCCGAAGCCGAAGCTGCCATCGATGGTCAGCAGCGACAGGTCCTTCTCCAGCGTGGGGTTCTGCAGCCCGTCATCCATCACGATCACCTGCGCCAGCGCATCGACCGCGGCGCGGGCGCCGGCCGCACGGTCGCCCGCCACCCAGGTCGGGCGGAACTGCGCCAGCAGCAGCGCCTCGTCGCCCACATCGGCGGCGGTATGCGCCTCCCGGTCCACCCGCACCGGGCCGCGCAGCCGCCCGCCATAGCCACGCAGCAGGAAATGCGCCCCCACCCCACGGGCCGCCAGGCGCGCGCCGATATCCAGCGCCAGCGTGGTCTTGCCCGCGCCGCCGGTGGTGGCGTTGCCGCAGCAGATGACCGGCACCGACGCCCGCCAGCCCGGCGTGGCCATCCGCCGCGCCGTGACCCCGGCATAGACCGAGGCGAGGGGCGAGAGCAGCAGGGGCAGAACGCCGCCACCGCCGGACCAGAATCCTGGGGCGCGCATCAAGGGCTTGTGTGTTCCTGTTCCGTCTCAGGCGCCGGTTGGGTGGTGTCCGGGCGCAACCAGTTCGCGATCTCGTCGGCCAGGCGCGCTGCCGTGCCGGTGGTCCGCTCGGCCAGTTGCCGGGCGGCCGTGGTCATCGTTGTGGCCAATACTGGATCAAGTAGCACATCGTCCACCGCCGCCGCCAGCGCGCTCGCATCGGCGGGCGTGACCAGGCGCGCGGCACCCTCGTCCAGCAATTCGGCCACTCTTTCGGCGAAGTTGTGGGTGTGCGGGCCGAGCAGGATGGGGCAGCCCAGGCGGGCCGGCTCCATCGGGTTGTGGCCGCCATGCGGCACCAGGCTGCCGCCCACCAGCGCCACATCGGCCAGGCGGTAGAAGAGCCCCAGTTCGCCCATCGTATCGGCGATGTGCAGCGCGCCCGGCGCCTCGCCCAGCGACCGGCGGGTGGCGCCCAGGGCTGCCGCGAGTTCGGCCCCGCGATCGGGGTGACGCGGCACGATGATGGTGCGCAGCCCGGGATGGCGCGCGCGTAGCAGGCCATGCGCCTCGGCCACCACCGCCTCCTCCCCCGGGTGGGTTTGCGCGGCGAGGAAGACCGGCCCGTCATGCCGCATCGCCGCCAGGGCCTGCGGGTCGTGCGGCAAAGCTGGCGCGCTCAGCTTGAGGTCGCCGGAGGGCCACATGCCCTTGGCGCCCAGGCCTCGCAGCCGCGCCTCGTCGGCGCTGGTCTGCGGCTGCACAAGGGTGAAGCTTTTCAGCATCCGCCGCGCCAGGCCGGGTGCCCAGCGCCGCCAGCGCTCGAAGCTGGCCTGCGACATCCGCGCATTCACCAGCGCCATCCTCACCCGCACATGCTTCGTCGCCAGCAGCCGGTTGGGCCATAGCTCCGATTCGGCGAAGATAGCGGCGTTCGGGTTCCAGCCCGCCAGGAAGCGGGCGACGAAGGTCAGCGTGTCGAGCGGTGCGTAGCGGTGCCGCACCCGTCCGCGCAGCGCCTCGGGCAGTCGTTCCATCGCAAGTTTGGCTGCGGTGACGGTGCCGGTTGTCAGCAGGAAGTGCGCGTTGGGCAGCCGCTCGGCCAGCGCCTCGATCAGCGGGATCAGCGATAGGCTCTCGCCCACCGAGGCGCCGTGCAGCCAGACCAGCTGGCCCTCCGGCCGGTCGGCGCCGCGGCCGTAGCGTTCCTCCAGCCTCGCAGGGTCCTCCTTGCCACGGGCGGCGCGGCGGCGGAGCCAAAAGGGGATCAAGGGCTGCGCCGCCGTGGTGGCGAAATGCCACAGCAGGCTCATGCGACGAGCTCGATGCCGAGCAACCGGTCGGCGGTGTCGCAGGCCAGCGTCATCGCGGCCTCGATGGCGGCCAGGGTGCCTTCAGGGTCCGCCCGGTCGGGCGTGATCGGCGGCTGCAGAACCACGACACCACGGCCGAAGGGCAGTGGCAGCATCATCCGATCCCAGCTCTTCAGGCGGATATGGCGGGTGGTGGCGGCACCGGCCGCGAACACCGGCAGGCGTGATGCCAGGGCCAGCTGTGCGACCCCCGGCGCCGCCCGCCGGCGCGGGCCACGCGGCCCGTCCGGAGTGATGGCCACCACATCGCCCCGGTCCAGGCTGCGTATCAGCGCGATCACCGCCATGGCGCCGCCCTTCGAGCTTGATCCGTGCACCAGCCGCAGGTCGAAGCGCCGCACCACATCGCCGATGAACCGCCCGTCATTGTGCTGCGACACCAGCACATGGGCGCGGGTGCCGCGCAGCCTCGGTTCGGACTGCCGCGCCAGGCGCCATTGCATCGGCATCAGCGGCAGCCTTTCGTGCCAGAAGGCGGTGATCGCGTTGGGGCTTTGCGCCAGGATGGTGGCCAAATGCTCGGCGCCCACCAGCTGCCAGCGCGTGGTGGCATAGACGAAGGACAAGTAGCGCCAAACGATCCATGCCCCGGCCGCCTGCACGAAAGGCCGGCGAATCAGGCGTTTGAGCATGGGGGCGGGCGCGGCATTCTGGGTCCGTAGCCATGCCGAAACGGTGGCGCAACCGGTCCCCGGGTTCAACCCGGTTAAACCCGGCTTCAACGCTATGGTTCAGCCCGGTTTAACCCTGGGGTTCAACCTGGGCGGCCGCCTCCGGCAGAGGCACCAGCTGGGCGCGAAAACTCGCCGCGCAGGCCGCCCAGGAGAATTGCTCGGCATGCGCCCGGGCGTCGGCGCGGCCGCACGCAAGCGCGTGCAGGCAGGCGGCGCGCAGGTCAGTGGAGAGCGCACCGCCGGCGCTGTCACCCACCACGTCCAGCGGCCCCATCACCGGATAGGCGGCGACGGGGGTGCCGCAGGCCATCGCCTCCAGCAGCACCAGGCCGAAGGTGTCGGTGCGGCTGGGAAAGACGAACACGTCGGCTGCGCGGTAGGCCGCGGCCAGCGCCGCGCCCGTCCGCCAGCCGGTGAAATGCACCTGGGGGTGGCGCGCCGTCAGCGCCGCCCGCTGCGGCCCGTCGCCGACCACCACCTTGGTGCCGGGCAGGTCGAGCGCCAGAAAGGCCTCGATGTTCTTCTCCACCGCGACGCGGCCGACATTGAGGAAGATCGGCCGCGGCAAACCCGCGAATTCGTCCGATGGCCCGGGTGCGAACAGTGCGAGATCGACGCCGCGGGTCCAGGGCATCACCCGCCGGAAGCCGCGGCCCACCAGCTCCGCCTGTAGGCTGGGGGTGGCCGCGAAGGTGCCGGCGCCGGCATTGTGGAAGCGCCGCAGCAGGGCCCACACCAAGCCTGGCGGCAGGTGGGTCCGGGCCTGCAGGTATTCCGCGAAGCGGGTGTGGAAGCTGGTGGTGAAGAGCCAGCCGCGCGCCAGGCAAAGCCGCCGCATCGCCCAGCCCAGCGGGCCTTCGGTTGCAATGTGGATGGTGGTGGGGCGGAAGCCGTCGGCCAGCCGTCGCAGGCGCCGCAGCGGCAGCACGGCCAGGCGGATTTCACGGTAGCCGGGCAGCGGCAGGGTGGGGAAGCGGTCGGGCCCGATCACCTCGACCACGTCGCCCAGCAGGCGCAGTTCGTCGGCCACCATGGCCAGGGTGCGGACCACGCCGTTGACCTGCGGCGCCCACGCATCCGTCACGATCAGCAGGCGGTGCCCGAGGGGCCCGGGCTGCGGATTCAAGCCGGCACGGCTTCGGGGGTTCGCCACAGGCTGAGGCGGTTCTCCGCCGCCCAGTCGACCAGGCGGAAGCGACCCTGGGCGTCCTCCACCAGCGCCGTGCAGCTTTCCACCCAGTCGCCGTCATTCATGTACATCACGCCTTGCACCTCGCGCATTTCGGCATGGTGGATGTGGCCGCAGATCACCCCGTCCAGCCCGCGGCGCCGCGCCTCATTGGCCAGCGCGGATTCGAACCGGTCGATCGCCTTCACCGCGCCCTTCACCTGCCGCTTGAGCCACTGGCTGAGCGACCAGTAGGGGTAGCCCAGCCGCCGCCGCGCCGCATTGAAGACGCGGTTGGCCGCCAGCGCCCAGTCGTAAGCCCAGTCACCCAGCAAGGCGAGGAACTTCGCATAGCGGATGACGCCGTCGAATTCGTCGCCATGCATGACGAGGTAGCGGCGGCCATCGGCGGCCTCGTGCACGACTTCCCGCATCAGCCTGACGCCCGCGACCTCGAGCCCGAGCCACCGGCGGAACATTTCGTCGTGGTTGCCGGGGATGTAGGTAACCTGGGTGCCGCGCCCCGCCTGTTCGAGGATCAGGCGCAGCACCTGGTCGAATTCGTCGTGCCAGTACCAGCTCTTGCGCAGGCGCCAGCCATCGACGACGTCGCCCACCAGGTAGAGGTGGTCGCAGTCATTGCGTTTAAGGAAGTCGATGAGGAAGTCGCTGCGGCAGCCACGGGTGCCAAGATGCAGGTCCGAGATGAAGATGCTGCGGTGTCGCGTTCTGGTGTCGGTGCTTTGCATCGGTGTCCCCCTTCGCGTGTCGCAATCCGCTTAGCCGCGGAAGGCCACAGTTTCGCGTTAAGGTTACATGAAGCAGTCATAACGCCGGGCGAGGCCGGGGGCGCGGGGTGCTGACCTCATGCAACGCGGGGGCTGCGATGGATGAGGCGAAACAAGCCAGGGCCGCGCCCTACCAGGCGCGGCCCCCAGCCAAGCCGAGGCGGCTGCCTCAGCCCGCCTGCTGGATCGCAGAAAGCTGCCAGTCGCGGCCCTGGACGCGCACAAAGGTCCAGGTCTCGGTCACCGTCTCGCGCTGCGTCGGGTTGCCCTCGACCACCGCGCCGCCGGCATCGCGGGTCACATCGATCAGCGAGAAGCGCATCGCCACCGTGCAGTAGTCGCGCGCACCCTCGCTCCAGCTTTCCGCCACATCGCCGCTTTCCAGCCGCAGATCGCTGGTCTGGTTCTTCCAGCCACGCGCCGCCAGCGCCGCGTAATCGTCGCGGAAATACTGCATCATCTCGGGCGTGGTCAGCCGGGCCAGCGCCGCGGTATCGCCCGCACTCCATGCCGCGTTAATGCCGACCAGCGACTGGCTGAACGCCTCCTGATCGATCGCGGTGATCGCAACGCCGACTGGGGCGCCGCCGCCGCCTCCGCCGCCGCTCACCATCGCGGGCGCCTGCCGCTGCATCTCGCGCGGCATGCCGGCGAGCGCGGGCTGCTGGGCGCGGCGCCGCAGCAACGACACCAGCAGGAACACCAGGCCGCCGATCAGCGCGATCTGCAGCAAAAAGCCCATCATGCCGGCCAGCGAGCCCAGGCCGGAGAAGAAGCCGCCGCCCATCATGGCGCCAAGCAGCCCGCCTGCCAGCAGGCCGCCCATCAAGGGATTGCGCTGGAACCAGTTGCCCTGGCGACCAGCCGCCGAGGCCGCGCCAGCGCCCGCCCCGGCACCCACGCCGGGCGATACGCTGGGCGCGGCGCGGCCGGGCTCTGTCATCGTACGGTCCATCGGCCGCGCCGTGTTGGGCGCTGTGTTGGTAGCAGGCGGCGCCGAATAGGTGCGCGCGCCGCGGCTGCCCGAGGACGAGCCGCCACCCGGGCGGGCATCGGCCACGATCGGCGCAAAGGTCAATGCAGCCACAGCCGTGGCGGCGAGAAGACGGGAAAGGCGGTTCATGCTGTATCCTCCAGTGGAGAAATCTGTCCTGTTTGCAATATAGGCGCAAGGTTGCCGATTTGCGATCCCCGCGTGCACCATGCGCCAGCCAAATATTTCGGAGCCCTTCCCATGCGTCGTCTCCTGCTTCTCGCCGCGGTGCTGCTGCCGCTTTCCGCCCACGCCCAGCCGCGAACGCTGCGCATGGCGACCAGCGTGGACGCAGCGACGCTTGACCCGCATTCCACCAACTCGCTGTTCACCTTCCTGGTTGTGCAGCAAATCTACGAACCGCTGATCCATCGCGGCGACGATCTGCGCCTGCAACCCGGCCTCGCCACCCGATGGGAACAGCCCGAGCCCACGCGCTGGCGTTTCCACCTGCGCCCCGATGTGCGCTTCGCCGGCGGCGAGGCTTTCGATGCCGAGGATGTGGTGTTCAGCATCGGCCGCGCCCTGGCACCCACCAGCAACTACGGCATCTTCGTGGACACGGTGCTTCGCGCCGAGGTGGTGGACAGGCTAACGGTGGACATCGTCACCCGCGTCCCCGACGCGGTGATCCCCGACAAGATGACCCGCGTGATGATCATGGATCGCGGCTGGTCCGAGGCCAACCGAAGCGCCGTTCCGCAGAACCTGGCGCAGCGCGAGGAAACCCATACCGTCCGCAATGCCAACGGCACAGGCCCCTACATGATCCGCACGCGTGAGCCGGACCAGCGCACCATCATGGCCCGCAACCCGCTGTGGTGGGGCACGGCGGCAGGCAATGTGGACGAATACCACCACATCACCCTGAGCTCGGACGCCACGCGGGTCGCAGCGCTGCTGTCGGGCGAGGTCGATTTCGTCCATGTCGTACCGGTGCAGGACGTGGCACGCATCCGCGGCAACCCGCGCCTGCGGGTGCTGGAGGGCCAGGAGAACCGCACCGTGTGGCTGGCCTTCCGGCAGGATACGCCGGAGCTGGCCGGCAGCGACATGCCCGGCCGTAACCCGTTCCGCGACCTGCGCGTGCGCCAGGCGGTGGCGCATGCGATCGACGTGGAAGCGCTGCGCCGCGCCACGCTGCGCGGCCAGGGCGTGCCCACCGGCAGCATGTGGACGCAATTCGTCAATGGCTGGGACCAGGCCACCGACGCCCGGCTGCCGCTGGACCGGGCGCGGGCCCGCGCGCTGCTGACCGAGGCGGGCTACCCGAATGGCTTCACGGTGCCGCTGGACTGCCCGGTCGGCACCTATGACGAGGCCTGCCAGGCGATCGCGGCGATGCTGTCGCAGGTCGGCATCCGGGTGCGGCTCAACCTGATGCCGAACAACCTTTTCACCCAGCACATCCGGCGCAGCGAAAGCAGCTTCTACGCGCTGAGCTGGGGCGTGCCGACCTTCGACGCCAGCTATACACTGCGCGCCATCATGGCCACGCGTTCCCTGCTGGGCCCCGCGAGCTGGAACATGGGCGGCTGGAGCAACCCCGAATTCGACGCCATGCTGGGCCGGCTGGACCAGGAACTGAACCCCGAGGCACGGCGCGCGCTGATGGCGCAGATGCACCGGCTGCACAATGCCGATCTGGGGCATGTGCCGCTTTATCACATGATGATCCCGTGGGCGCACCGGCAGGGCGTGGTGGTGACGCACCGCGCCGACAACCAATTCTCCGTGCGCGACATCCGGGTCGATTGAGGTGATCTTCCGGCAGGCCGGGCAGGTGCAGGCCTTCCGCATCTCGCCCGGTGACACGAACTACTTCGCCTGCCTACTGGACCCCGCGGACGGCGCGAAGTTCACCATGGTTGTTGAGGTCTTCGCGCCCAGCGGGGCCACGCCGCCCAACAGCCACGCCGTGGCGCAAGAAGTATTCTACGTCCTGCGCGGCCGCGGCACGGCGCGGGCCGGC
>JACMRO010000004.1 GCA_014376425.1 Rubritepida sp. | reverse complement strand
CCGCCGCCGTCGCGGGTGGCGCTGCCTGGGACCACGGTCTGAGGCCCGCTCCAGCGCGCAACCAGACGATGCAGCAGGGTGGTCGCTGAGCTCATGGTGGGGACTCCTAAGTTCAATCGGCCGCATTGGCAGCATCAGCCGCAAGGTCAGCCGCAAGGTCAGCCGCAACTTCGGCCGGCAGAGCAGCCGCAACACCAGCAACAACACCAGCAACACCAACAACGGGCGGGCTGTGCAAGCCGTCCAGCACCTCGCAGGCATGGGCGTAGCCCTGCTCGACGATCTGGTCAAAGCGGTTCCACTGCAACATGCCCACGCGCTCCAGCGGCGGGTTCATGTAGACGTCGGTCAACTTGCGCGACTGGCGCTGGCGCGACACGCTGTAAAGCACAGTCACGTTCATCAGGTAGGCCGCCAGCGTGGGCAGGCGGTAGCGGCGCGTGGCGCGCGGGCGCAACCGGTCGCGCAGCAGCGCCCAGGTGCCCGGGATCTGTTCGTGGGGGATGCGCCTGGGCTTGCTGAAGCTCAGGTCGACGCCGATCACCCGGCCGACGCCGCGCATGCCGCGCATCACATCGACGGGGAAATTGTTGAAGGTGCCGCCATCGCAAAGCAGGTCGCCGTCGACGATCATCGGCGGCAGCGCGCCGGGAATGGCGATGCTGGCGAGGATGGCGTTGTGCAGCGAGCCGCCGCGCATCACGTGTTCACTGGCCTTGGAGTAGTTGGTGCTGACGCAGTAATAGGTTTTCCAGGTGTCCTCGATCCTGATGTTGTCCAACCCGGTCAATTCGTGCAGGGCGTTCCTCACCAGCCCGCTCAGGCGCCGGCCCTTGATCAGCGAGAGCAGGGGCAGGAAGTTGAAATCGCCGGTCGGCTTGGACGCAAAGACGCGGCGCGCATTCGCCATCACCGCCTCGACCCCTCGATCGGTGGCCACATAACCGGCCATCACCGCGCCGATGCTGGTGCCGCCCACCACATCGATCTCGATGCCACGCTCCTGCAGCGCCCGGTAGACGCCCAGATGCGCGATGCCGCGCGCACCACCCCCCGCCAGCACCAGACCCACACCGGTACGGCTGATCAGGCGCGCCAGCCGCGCCATGTCACGCGGCAGCGCCGGCCGCAGGTGCAGATGATCGGCCAAGGGCCGGCGCACCAGCCATGCGGCGGTGTTGGCGGGCGAGCGACGCTCGGCCGGGTGCAGCAGCACCAGGATTTCGGCAGGGTCATTGCGGGCGGGGCGACGCAGCAGGCAGTCGTCCTCGATGGCGTGGATGACCGCCGGCGCATCGGCATCGGCCAGCAGATACAGCTCATCGCAGTGGCGGATGCAGCGGGGGGGCCCGGGGGGTGGGGGGGGACGAGATCGAGGCCGAACGCGTTTTCGTGCTGGCGCCCAGCGACCCCACCCCGCCCCCCTGGACCCACCGCTGCAGCCGCCACTGCGATGAGCTGTATCTGCTGGCCGATGCCGATGCGCCGGCGGTCATCCACGCCATCGAGGACGACTGCCTGCTGCGTCGCCCCGCCCGCAATGACCCTGCCGAAATCCTGGTGCTGCT
>JACMRO010000537.1 GCA_014376425.1 Rubritepida sp. | reverse complement strand
CTCCACTTCGCGGCGGCCGCAGCAGCGGCAGCCCATGTCCAGCATTTGGCCCGGGGCGGGGACGGCGAGCTCAGACCCGTGCACCGGGACGGGGCGGTCAGACCCGTGCACCGGGACGGTGCGGTCAGACCCGTGCACCGGGACGGTGCGGTCAGACATTGGCGAAGCGCCCGTTGCGCAGCGTGCGGTAGCCCTTGATCAGCTCGCGGATGCCGGCGTCCAGGCCGTGGTCGGGCGCCCAGCCGGTCGCCTCCAGCTTGTCGTTGCTGACGATGTAGTCGCGCTTGTCAGGGTCCTCGCCCACCGGGGCTTCCAGATAGGTGAAGCCGGGCACATGCCGTGCGATGCGCTCGCACAGCTGCGCCTTGGACAGGTTGGCTTCCGACAGGCCGACGTTGAACGGTTCGCCCCGCATCGCGTCGTAATTGTCCAGCGCGTGGATGAAGGCCTTCACCACGTCGCGGACATGGATGAAGTTGCGGCGGAAATGCGCCTCGAACAGTACCACGGCGCGGTCGTTCACCGCGCGCCAGGTGAAGTCGTTGACCAGCAGGTCGAGCCGCATGCGCGGCGCCATGCCGAAGACGGTGGCGAGACGCAAGGTGATGCCGCGGCCGGAATCCAGCACCGCCTTCTCGGCCTCGACCTTCGTCGTGCCATAAAGCGAGACCGGGCGAAGGGGCGAATCCTCGGTACAGGGGGCATTGCCCTCGCCCACGCCGTAGCCGCTGTTGGTGGTGGGGAAGATCAGGCGCTGCTGCGCGCCGACGCGTTTGGCGATGTCCAGCACCGCATCGCGGTTCAGGCTGGTGGCGCCGATCTGGTCACGGGCGCATAGCGGCGCACCGACCAGCGCGGCCAGCGGGATGATGACGTCATGCTTCGCCATCAGCGGCTCGACCACGCGCATGTCGCGCGTGTCGCCCCGCACCGCATCGAAATTCTCATCGGCGCAGCTGGTCGCCAGGAAGGTGTCGCCGGCGGCGAAGGTGTCCAGCACGGTCACCTGGTGGCCGCGCGCCAGCAGGGCAGGGACCAACATGCTGCCGATGTAGCCGGCGCCGCCCGTCACAAGTATCCGCATGCTCAAAACACCAGCCCCCGTTCCCGCATCGGGGGTGCGAATAGGCTGGATGATGCGGGCGGGCAACCCGGAGAGGATGCGTGACCCCTGCCCTGGCGGCCAGGCGCCCGCCCGCAGGCCGCTCAGGCGTCCGCGATCCGGGCACCGATGAATTCCGCCAGATTGCCGCCCGGGAACAGGTGCCCCGGCAGGCCAGCCGCCGCCGCCGCCTGCAGGTCCGTGTCCCGGTCGCCCACCACGAAGGACCGCGCCCGCTCCACCGGCCAGGCGGCCAACAGATCCTCGATCATCCCCGGCGCCGGCTTGCGACGGCGCGAATCCTGGCGGTACTCGGCCAGAACGGCCTGCGGATGGTGCGGGCAGTATTCAAAGGCATCGACATGCGCCCCCTGGTCGGCCAGCAGCCGGGCCATCCAGCGATGCATCACGCCCACCTGCGCCTCGTCGTAATAGCCGCGGCCGACGCCTGCCTGGTTGGTCACGACGAAGACGTGAAAACCGGCATCGTTCAGCGCCTTTACCGCGGCGGCGGCACCCGGCACCCAGCGCGCATCGTCGGGCTTGTGCGGGTAGCCGGTGTCCACGATCAGCACGCCGTCGCGATCGAGGAACACCGCCGGGCGGCGGGCCATGCCAGGATTTTCTTGGTGCGCGCGGGCCAGATCCTCGGGGATGCCGATGTCGATGAAGGGGGTGTCATACAGCGTGCCGCGCAGCAGCCCGGCCTCCGCCAGCCGGGGGAAGACGTCGGATTCCAGCGACACCTGTCCCTCGCCGATCCAGTCCACCGCGTCGCGGTTCATCGCGTAGATGCCGCCGTTGATCGGCCCGTCGCGCTCCGGCGAGCGGGCGAGGAAGCCACGCACCTGGCCATCGGCCGCAAGCTCCACTGTGCCATAGCGGCCGCCAGGCGCGGTGCGGCGCAGCCCCAGCGTCGCCAGGGCGCCACCTGCATGCAGCGGCAGATCATGCAGGTTGATCGGAAACATCGTGTCGCCGTTCAGCAGCAGGAAATGCGGATCGAGGTGCCCGCGGAACAGCCGCAGCGCGCCGCCGGTGCCCAAAGGCTCGGGTTCCACCAGAACCTCCAGCGCGGCGCCGCGCACCGTCTTCCCGCCATAGCGCTCGCTGATCTGCCCGGCCTTGTAGCCGGCCAGGAGGGTGATGCGATCGAAACCGTGCCGCGCGACCTCATCGATCTGCCAGTCCAGGAACGGCCGGCCGGCGACCGGCGCCATCGGTTTCGGCATGGTCTCGGTCAGCGCGCCGAGCCGGGTGCCGCGGCCGCCGACCAGGATCGCCGCCTGGCGGATCACGCCAGCGCCGCCTCCACGCCCGCGCAGTAGCAATGGTACAGGCACAGATGCACCTGCTGGATCGCCGGGGTGGACCGGCTGGGCACCGCGAATAAGTGATCGCACCAGGACGCCATCGCACCGCCGGCCTCGCCCGTCATGCCGATGGTGACCATGCCCGCCGCCCGCGCCGCCTCCAGCGCATTGATGACATTCTTCGAATTGCCCGAGGTGGACAGGCCCAGCAACACGCCCCCCGGCTCGGCATAGGCCTCGACCTGGCGGGAAAACACCGTCTCGGAGCTGTAGTCGTTGGCCCAGGCGGTCAGCACCGCCGGGTTGGACGACAGGCAGATCGCCCGCAACGCCCGCCGCTCCTTCAGGAACCGCCCGACCATCTCACCCACGATGTGCTGCGCATCCGCTGCCGACCCACCATTGCCACACACCAGCAACGGCCGCCCGGCACGCAGCGCCGCCGCCGTGGCAGACACCGCCGCATCCATGGCCGGACCCATCTGCATCGCCCGCGTCGCCGCCAGCATGGCGGTCGCATCGTCTAGCCAATGGTCGAGGTTCATCGGGGTTCCGGGGTGAGGGGGCGCTTGTGGCCCGGGGGAAGACTTTGCATTTCCCGATACGCCCATCCACCAAGGGCCGAAAGGCCCTGGGAACCCGGGGGGTTGGGGTTTGGGGGGAGGGGGCTGTCACGTCCGTTAAGCAGCCCCGTACCCCCTCCCCCCAAACCCCAACTTATCCACGGTCCAGGGGCGGGTCGCCCCTGGTGGGAGGGGGTACGGGGGAGGGCGAAGCCCTTCCCCGGGCAGCCAGCGCCCCCTCACCCCGGAGCCCCGATCAGTCCTCCGCCCATTCCGGCCAGCGTTGCCGAACCACCGGGCTGGTTGGCGCATAGGCGTGGCAGGTGCCGAGCAGGGCGGGTTTCTTGCCCGGCGCGGTGGGCGGTTCGCCGGCCACATCATTCCCCTTTGGGCGGTTAGCCCGGGCTTCGCGGGCGATACGGGCGCGGATCGGGTAGAGGGTCTGGAACGCCACGGTCGCCATCTGCGCCAGCACTTCGCGCAGGTGGGTGCAGCCCCGGGTGCCGCCGACGCGCTCGTTCACCGCCTTGTTGAAGCCCGGCCCGATCTTCAGCCCGGCTAGGCCGGCGAAGGCGGGTGCGGCGCCGGGGCAGACGGCGTAGGGGGTGAAGTCGCTGGCCGCCTCGCAGGAGATCACGTTCATGTCGGCGTCGATCGTCAGTCGCATCCACATGCCGTGCAGCGGTTCGCCGGCATTGACCTGGCCGCGGTAGTCGCTGGGGAAGCCGTAGGTCTTGGTGTCCACCAGGTGGGCCTCGATGTCGAACAGCCCATCGGCGCGTTCATAGCCTTTCATCGCGATGTCGCGCTGATGATGCAATTCGCGGTCGGCGGGTGGGGAGAGCGGCATGGGGGGCCCTTTTCGACGCAGTGCAGCATCACATTACAGCCTGCCTGCGTGCTTGACGATGGCGCGGCGCGCGGCGCAGCGTTGCCGGCAAAACAACGGTCCGAGGGAACACCCATGCTCAGCACCCGCCGCGCCCTGCTTCTCGCGGGCCTAGCAGCCCCCTGGCTTGCCGGCCGGGCCAGTGCGCAAACCATCACGCTGCGCAGCGCCGACACCCACCCGGATGGTTACCCGACGGTGGAGGCGGTGAAGTTCATGGGCAACCTGGTCGAGCAGCGTTCGGGCGGCCGTCTCCGCGTCCAGGTATTCCACTCCCGCCAGCTGGGCGAGGAGCGCGAGACGCTGGAGCAGACGCGCTTCGGCGTCATCGACATAAACCGGGTCAATTTCGGGCCTCTCAACAATCTGGTGCCGGAGACGGCGATCCCCGGCCTGCCCTTCGTCTTCCGCGACGAGCCGCATATGCGCCGCGTGATGGATGGCCCGATCGGCCAGGAAATCGTCGCCGGCGCCGACCGGCACGGCTTCGTGGGCTTGTGCTTCTACGATAGCGGCGCGCGCAGCTTCTATTCCCGCCGCGGCCCGGTCCGCACGCCCGACGACATGCGGGGCCTGAAGGTCCGCGTGCAGCAATCCGACCTGTGGGTCGCGATCATGCGCGCGGTGGGCGCCAACGCGACGCCGCTGCCCTTCGGCGAGGTATATTCCGCCTTGCAGACCGGCGTGGTCGACGCGGCCGAGAACAACTGGCCTTCCTACCATTCCACCCGGCATTTCGAGGTGGCGAAATACTACGCTGAGAGCGAGCATTCGATGTCGCCCGAAATCCTGGTCGCGTCGAAGCGCAGCTTCGACCGGCTGCCGCGCGACCTGCAGGCCATCCTGCGCGACGCGGCGAAGGAAAGTGTGGGCGAGATGCGCCGGCTGTGGGATGCGCAGACCGCCATCTCGCGCGCCGCGGTCATCGCCGGTGGGGCGCAGATCAACCCAGTCGACAAGGCAGCCTTCGCCCGCGCCATGGAGCCGGTCCATGCACAGTTCGCGCGCGACGACCGGCTGCGTGGCCTGGTGACGCGCATCCGCGAAGCGGCGTGACGCGCATCCTCCACGCCGCCTGCACCGCCGCACTCTGGCTGGGCGGCGTCTGCATGGTGGTGATGGTGGCGATCGTGGCATGGGCGGTGTTCGGCCGCTTCGTGCTCAACGACACCCCGGCCTGGGCCGAGCAGGTGGCCATGCTGTTGCTGGGGTGGGTGATCCTGGGTGCCGCGGCGGCTGGTGTGCGGGAGAACACGCATATGGGCTTCGACATTATTCGCACTTCGCTGCCCGAGCGTCTGGGCGCCGTGCTGGCGCTGATCAGTGACGCTGTGGTTACCGGCTTTGGCGCCTGCATGGTCTGGTTCGGCACCGAGCTGGCGGCGGGGGTGTGGGACGCAACGCTGCCCACCACCGGCCTGCCGGGCGGCGTGGAGTATCTCCCCATGGTGCTGGGCGGCGCGCTGATCACGCTGTTCGGCGCCGAGCGCATCGGCTGCCGGCTGCGCGGGCTGCCTCTGCCCGAACCCCGCCCGCTTCTGGCAGACGGCTGATGGAAGTCACGCTTCTGATGGGCGTCTTCACCCTGCTGTTGCTGATCGGCGTGCCGGTCGCCTTCGCGCTGGGTGCGGCGGCGATGGCCACCGTCGTCTACATGGGCCTGCCGGCCATCGTCGTGGTGCAGCAGCTTTCGTCGGGCATGAACGTCTTTTCCATGCTGGCGATTCCCTTCTTCATCTTCGCCGGCGACCTGATGATGCGCGGCAAAATCGCCGACCACCTGGTGGCCTTCGCCGCCGCCCTGGTGGGGCATATGCGCGGTGGGTTGGGGCAGGTGAACATCGTCGCCTGCACGCTGTTCGGTGGCGTCTCCGGCTCGGCCGTGGCGGATGCGAGCGCGGTTGGCGGCGTGATGATTCCGCAGATGCGACGGCGGGGTTACGCGGCCGACTATGCCGTGAACGTGACCGCCAACGCGGCGCTGATCGACCTGTTGATCCCGCCCAGCCACAATATGATTCTCTACGTCATCGCCGCCGGCGGAGCGATTTCCGTGGCCGATCTGTTCACCGCCGGCATCGTGCCGGGCATGCTGCTGATGGTGGTGCTGATGTTTACCGCCTGGGTCGTGGCGGTGCGGCGCGGCTACCCGTCCGAGCAGTTCCCCGGCTGGTGGGCGCTGGCCCGGCTGGCGGCCGCCGCCGTCCCTGGCCTCATGCTGATCGTCATCATCTTCGCCGGCGTGCGCAGCGGCGTCTTCACCGCGACCGAAAGCGCCTGCGTCGCCGTGCTCTACGCCCTGCTGGTGACGCTGCTGGTGTATCGCAGCCTGCCGTGGAGCGCGTTCCGCGATGCCGTGCTGGGGGCGGTGCGCACCACCGGCATGGTGATGCTCATCATCGGCACCGCCACCGCCTTCGGCTGGCTGATGGCGCTGCTGCAGGTGCCGGCCGCCACGGTGGCGCTGATGCGCGGCATCACCGATGACCCGATCATGACGTTGCTGATCATCAACCTGATCCTGCTGCTGCTCGGCACCTTCATGGACATGGCGCCGCTGATCATGATCGGCACGCCCATCTTTCTGCCAGTGGTCAAGGCGCTGGGGATGGACCCGGTGCATTTCGGCATTGTTATGATCCTGAACCTGGGCATCGGCCTGGTGACGCCGCCGGTCGGGCCGGTGCTGTTCGTCGCCTGCGCGGTGGGCCGCATTTCGATGTGGGAGGCGACCAGAACGTCGCTTCCCTTCTACGCCGCCGGCGTCACCGTGCTGCTGCTGGTCACCTACATCCCCGCCTTATCCCTGTGGCTACCTGGAGTGTTCCGATGACGATCTCCCTCCCCATCGCGGGTAATATTTTCTGCATCGTGGGCGGCGCCTCGCTGGTGGGGTCGGCCACCGCCGCGCATTTCCTCGAACAGGGCGCGGCCGAGGTGCGGGTGTTCGACAACTTCGTCTTCGGTGGCGAGGCTGCGCTGTCGCATATCAAGGACCATCCCCGGCTGCGGGTGGTGCGCGGCGACGTGATGCGCCTGCCCGACCTGCTGGCGGCGCAGCGGGGCGCGCATGGCGTGCTGCAACTGGCGGCGCTGATGACGCTGAACATGGACCGCGATAGCTGGACCGGCATGGATGTGAATATCCGCGGCGTGCAGAACAGCCTGGAAGCGGCGCGGCACAATCAGGTCGGCAAATTCGTCTTCGCCAGCTCCAACGCGGTCTATGGCTACGGCCCCGGCATCCGTGGCGAGCTGGTCGAGGGCACGCCCTTCCATTCCGCTGGCGCACCGCCCGCCGCCATCCTGTACGGCGCCACCAAAATCATCGGCGAGCAATTGTGCCGCGCCGCGTTCCAGAAGCATGGCCAGGATTACGTCGTGCTGCGCTACTCCACCGTCTATGGCGAGCGGCAGCATTACCGCGCCGCCAACGCGCTCTACATCATCGAGACTTACGATGCCGTGCGCGCAGGCCGGGCGCCGCAGATCGTCGGCGACGGGTCGGAGACCAAGCACTTCGTCTATGTCGGCGACCTGGCGCGGGCCAATGCGGCGGCTTTCGAGGCGGCGGCCACCGATGTCGCCGTCAACACCTCCGGCCCCGCGCCGATCACCACGCTCGAGCTGGTGCGGCTGGTGACCGAGATCGCCGGCGGTGGCCCCGCGCCCGAGTTCATCGGTGAGACACCGGGGAAAGTGCGGCTCACCTCAGGCGGTGCCTTCGACATCGTGCATGATCGGGCCGGGGCGGCGCTGGGCTGGCGGCCGCAGGTGGAGATGCGGGAGGGCCTTACCCGGCTGATCCGCTGGCTGGAGGAAGACCGGGCGAGGAACGCACCATGAGGCGCCGCGCGCTGCTGCTGGCCACCCCCGCCCTGGCCACCCCCGCCCTGGTCGCCCCCGCCCTGGCACAGCCCTGGCGGCCCGAACGCCCCGTCGAGATCCTGGTCGGCTTCGCCCCCGGTGGCGCGTCGGACCTCGATGCGCGCAGCTATGCCGCCGGCATGGAGCGCGCGCTGGGCGCGGCCTTCGTCGTCACCAACCGCACCGGCGCGGGCGGCGAGGTAGCGCTGGCCGCGCTGGCCCGCGCGCGGCCGGACGGGCTGACGCTGGGCCTGTGCAACATGCCCAGCCTGGTGACCATCCCGATCGAACGCCAGGCGCAGTTCCGCTGGACCGACTTCGCGCTGCTGGGCGGCCTGGTCAACGACCCCTCCGCCATGTCGGTGCATGCGCAGAGCCCGTTCCGGACCATCGAAGACGTCATCGCCGCCGCCCGCGCCGCGCCCGACCGCCTGACCTTCGCCAGCCCCGGCATCGGCACCGACGACCACCT
>JACMRO010000536.1 GCA_014376425.1 Rubritepida sp. | reverse complement strand
TTAATGCCTGGAGGGCATGTTGAGGCTCTCCATCTACATAGAAAATTTCGGTTTCATGCAAAGATTGATATCGAGCGCTTTTTTTACCTAATTGGACGTTCAAAGGTAGCGCGATGTCTCAAGGACCTTGGCATTGAGCGCCACGTCCAACATGCAAAATGGTCGTGCGTAAAAAACCCTTATGGACTACCAACCTACTCACTTCCGTACGGCTTTGTACAATCGCCGATCCTCTCCACGTTGGTGCTCGCAACTTCTAATGCTGGAACCGTAATCGAACGACTTTCAAAGTCCTGTCAAATATCCGTGTATGTTGATGATATTCTCTTGTCGTCTAATGACGAAGCCGGTTTAAAAGAAATTTATGGCGACATAAAGAACGAACTATTACTTTCCCAATTTCAGACTAACTTAAGCAAATGTAGTGATCCGGGGACCTATATTGAGATATTTAACTGCGAATTAAAATCAGGCTATAGTGCAGTTACGGCCGCAAGGATAGACAAATTCCAAGCAGTTATTCGCAGTCAACCTAGTGTAAGCGGGTTCAACCTATACTGCGCTGCCATCCAATCAGGAAGCGCAGTGGATAAATAGATGTGTTGGCGATAAATCAAACCGCCGCCAACTCCTCCGCCGTCACCACCTTCTCCTCAACCTTCGCCAGCTCCAGCATGAAATCCACCACCTTCTCCTCGAAGATCGGGCTGCGCAGGTTCTCGATCGCGCCCGGGTTCTTCTGGAAGAACTCCAGCACCATCTTCTCCTGGCCGGGATATTTCTGCGCCTCGGCATACATCGCCCGGCTGATCTCGTCGTTGGCGACCGTGATGTTGTTGGTCCGCCCGATCTCGTTGAGCAGCAGCCCCAGCCGGATGCGCCGCTCGGCGATCGCGCGGTAGTCGGCGCGCAGGGTCGCCTCGTCCTTGCCGGCATCGTCGCCATCCAGCTTATCGGCCTTCATGTCGGCCTCGACACGCTCCCAGATCGTGCCGAACTCGCTCTCCACCATCGCCTCGGGCACCTCGAAGCTCGCCCGCTCGGCCAACGCGTCCAGCAGGGCGCGCTTCACCCGCATCCGGCTCTGCTGGTCGTATTCATTCTGCATCGACAGCATCACCGCCTCGCGCAGCTTCTCCATCGTGTCCATGCCGACCTTCTTGGCCAGCTCATCATCCAGCGCGGGCTTGGCGTAGGTCTTCAGCGCCTTCGCCGTGATGGTGAATTGCGCAGCCTTTCCGGCCAGGTCCTTCGCGCCGTATTCGGGCGGGAAGGTCACATCCACCACGCGGGTTTCGCCGGGGCTCATGCCCTCCAGCGGCTCGGAGAAGCCGGGGATGAAGCCCTGGCCGCCTACCTCGATGGGCATGTCGTTGCCGCTGCCGCCCTGGAAGGCCCCGCCGTCGATGGTGCCGACGAAATCGGCGACGAGCACTTCACCCTTCTGCGCGGGCCGGGCCTCGGTCTCTTCCAGCGTCGCCTGGCGGCGCTGGATGTTCTCCAGGGCCTTGTTGATGTCCTCCTCGGTCGGCGTCGCCTTCAGCCGGGTGAGGGAAATGCCAGCGAAATCCGGCATCGGGATGTCGGGAAGAACCTCGACATCCATGCGGAATTCCAGGTCGGCGCCATCGGCGAAGTTCACCAGCTCGATCTTGGGCTGCACGGCCGGGCGCAGGTTTCGGTCGGCCACGACCTTGCCTGAGGCCTCCTGCACCGACGCTTCCAGTACCTCGCCCATCACCGCCTGGCCGTAGCGCTGCTGGACCACGGAGGCGGGAACCTTGCCGGGCCTAAAGCCGGGAATCTTGATGTCCTTGGCGAGCGCTGCCAGCCGCTTGGACTTTTGCGCCGCGATTTCGGTGGCCGGAACCACGATGGTGTAGGCCCGCTTCAGGCCTTCGTTGGAAACTTCGGTCACATTCATCGCAGCCTGCTCTCATCCCAAACCGGTGGTGCGGACGGAGGGACTTGAACCCCCACGGCTTGCGCCACCAGAACCTAAATCTGGCGTGTCTGCCAATTTCACCACGCCCGCGTCTCGAGGCTATGGATGGGCGCGTGTAGCGGAAGGGGGGGTGTGCGACAATGGCGGCGATGCAGAATGACCACGACCCGGGTGGGCGGGTTCGGCTCCGGCTCGGCGCCGACACGGTTTCCGCCGCCGGCTTCTCGCCCTGCCGCCGCTGGCGCACCTGGCTCGAACGCCGTTGGGACGGCCGACCGATCGGCGCCGGCGGCCATGCCGCCTTCATCGGCATGAACCCCAGCACGGCGGATGAGACGGTGGACGACCCGACCGTGCAGGGCTGCATGGCGCGCGCCCGCGCCTGGGGGTTCGGCGCCGCGGTGATGCTCAACGCCTTCGCCTACCGCGCGACGGACAAGCTGCGGCTGCTGGAGATCGACGACCCCATCGGCCCGGGCAACGATGCCCACATCCTGCGCCTGGGCGCGGCGGCCGGCGTTGTGGTGGCGGCCTGGGGGCAGCCGCCGCGCGCGCTGCGCGGTCGTGGGCCGGCGCTGGCGGCCATGCTGCGCGGCGCAGCCATCCAGCCCATGTGCTTCGCGGTGAATGCGGATGGGAGCCCGAAGCATCCGCTTTATGTGCGGCGGGATGCCGCACTGGTGCCCTACCCGGGCTGAGGGGACCAGGCCGCGGGCTTCAGGCCAGCAGGTCGACCATCTGGCCCAGTGCAGCCTCGAACTGGTCCAGGGCGGCGACTGACTGTTGCAGTTGCTCCTCGACCGGCCCGGCCGCCTGGGCCGGAAGGGTTTCGACTTGCGCGGCCCCAGCTCGCGAGGCCCCGGCCCCGACCGCAGCGGCGCCTTCCGCCCCAGCAGGGCTGAGGTCGCTGCGTGGGACCATCACGGTCATGGAAAGATTCACCGGCGGCAACTCAGAACCGCACATAGAAGAAGACGGCGAAGGGGAGGGCAGCCCACACAGCGAAAAGGATGTAGTCGAACGCGGTGAGGGGATCAGACAGGGGCGTGGAGTGAGAAGCGTTGTTCATGGCCCTCACCATCCAAGCGGCATGCCACCCCTGGCGCAGGCCTTTTCGCAAAACGCGAGGCGATGTGCGTGGCAGCGGGCCTTGCCTGCGACTGTCCATCGTGTTCTACGCTGCCGGGCATGACGGGAACGCAGCGTGAACATGAATGAGTGATCTGTTCGGCGGCAGACCTCCGCCGCAAAAGCCCGGCGCCGCCTACAATGCCGCGGACATCGAAGTGCTCGAGGGGCTGGAGCCGGTGCGCCGCAGGCCGGGCATGTATGTCGGCGGCACCGATGAAAACGCACTGCATCACCTGGCCGCCGAAATTATCGACAATGCGATGGACGAGGCGGTGGCCGGCCATGCCGACCTGATCCAGGTGACTCTTGAGACTGACAATTTCCTGACCGTGCGCGACAACGGCCGCGGCATCCCGGTCGACCCGCATCCGAAATTCCCCAAGCAGAGCGCGCTTGAGGTAATTCTCACCACGCTGCATTCCGGCGGCAAGTTCTCCGGCAAATCCTACGAAACCTCGGGTGGCCTGCATGGCGTGGGGTCTTCGGTGGTGAATGCCCTTTCTGCCTTGATGGAAGTCGAGGTCGCTCGCGACCGGGCGCTTTGGACGCAGAGCTATTCGCAGGGCAAACCCCTGGGCAAGCTAAAGAATGCCGGCGCGGTGCAGAACCGCCGCGGCACCCAGATACGCTTCCAGCCCGACCCGGAAATCTTCGGCCGCCAGCATTTCAGCCCGGCGCGGCTGTACCGGTTCTGCCGGTCCAAGGCCTATCTCTACAAGGGCGTAGAAATCCGCTGGGCCTGCGACCCCGCATTGCTCAAGGCGGGTGACGAGACGCCGGCGCAGGGCGTCCTGCACTTCCCCGGCGGCCTGTCCGACTTCCTGGCCGTGGCGGTGGAAAAGCGCGAGATGGTCGTGCCGGTTCCATGGGCCGGCGAAGGCAGCTTTCCCGATGGCGCGGGGCGCCTGGAGTGGGCGATCACCTGGCTCGACCATGGCGACGGCTTCCAGAACACCTATGCCAACACCATCCCCACGCCGCAGGGCGGCACGCATGAGGCCGGGATGCGCGCGGCTCTGACCAAGGGGCTGCGCGCCTATGGCGAGCTGAAGCGCGAAAAGCGCGCCGCCGCCGTCACCGCCGAGGATATACTGGGCGGCATGGCTGGAATGCTGAGCGTGTTCGTGCGCGAGCCGCAATTCCAGGGTCAGACCAAGGACCGGTTGACCAGCCCCGAAGCGGCGCGACTGGTGGAAGCGGCGCTGCGGGACCATTTCGACCATTGGCTGACCGGCGACCCGGGCACGGCCGACAACCTTCTCGCCTTTTGCATCGAACGGGCCGAGGACCGGCTGCGACGACGCGAGCAGAAGGAGACGCCGCGCAAATCCGCAACACGCAAGTTGCGGCTGCCGGGCAAGCTGAGCGACTGCTCGCGCGAGGGGGTGGACGGTACCGAGCTCTTCCTTGTCGAAGGCGACAGCGCCGGCGGTTCTGCCAAGCAGGCACGCGACCGGGAAACCCAGGCGGTGCTGCCGCTGCGTGGGAAAATCCTGAACGTCGCCAGCGCCTCGGTCGAGAAGCTGCGCGCGAACCAGGAGCTGAAAGACCTGATCGAGGCGCTGGGCTGCGGCGTGGGCGAGCGCTTCGACGGCGACCGGCTGCGCTACGGCCGCGTCATCATCATGACCGACGCGGATGTGGACGGCGCGCACATCGCCGCCCTGCTGATGACCTTCTTCTACAAGGAATTGCGGCCGCTGGTGAATGACGGCCGCATTTACCTGGCCCAACCGCCACTCTACCGCCTGCAATCGGGTGGCAAGAGCGTCTACGCCATGGACGACGCCGACCGCGAGCGCGTCGCCAAAAGCGAGTTCAAGGCGAACCAGAAAATCGAGGTCAGCCGCTTCAAGGGCCTGGGCGAGATGCCACCCGCGCTGCTGAAGGAGACGACGATGGACCCGAAGCGCCGCACGCTGCTGAAAGTCGTTTTGCCGCCCGAGGACCGCGCCAGCACCGCCGAACTGATGGAGGCGCTGATGGGCCGCAAACCGGAGCTGCGGTACAAATTCATCCAGGACAACGCGGCGAAACTGGATGCGGCGGCGGTGGACGCCTGAAGGGGCGCGGGTAACTTGTCAGAAAGGCGTTGCCCTCCCGACACCCACCCAGCAAGGGCCGCAAGGCCCCAGCACCCCGGGAGGTTGGGGTCGGAAGGAGGGGGCTGACCGACTGCGGAACGGGTACGCAAGCCCCTCCTTCAAACCCCAACTTATCACGGTCCAGGGGCGGGTCGCCCCTGGTGGGGGGTGCAGGGGGGCGACGCCCCCTTGCAGTCACCCGAGCGCCATCAGGCCTCCCCCGCCAGCAGCATCCGGCTCGCGTCGCCGCCCCAGCTGGTGTGGTACAGATGCAGTGCACGGTCGGCCTGCGTCAGGCCGCTGGCGGCGATCTCGTCGAGCGGCGCCAGATACACCTCCTCGCCCAGGCCCCGCGCGCGCAGACCGCCGCGGGCGATGGCAAGCGCGTCCTGCGCGATCTCCTGCAGGGGGCGACCGGCGATCATGGCGTGCAGGCCCAGCCGGGGTGCGTCCAGCCGCAACTGCCGCACCTGCTCCAGCGTCCATTCACGTGTCAGTGCGGTAGCGGCCTTCTGCGCCGCGTCGTCGTAGATCAGCCCGGCCCAGAATGCCGGCTGCGCCTGTAGCATGGCGGGCGAGCCTGCATCGCTGCCGCGCATTTCCAGGAAGCGCTTCAGGCGCACTTCGGTGAACACGGTGGTCACGTGGTCGGCCCAATCACCCATCGTCGCGTGCTGGCCTTGCAGGCCCCGCGCCATGAAGTCGCGGAAGGAGGCGCCGGCCACGTCCATCAACCCGCCGTCGCGCGCCAGGAAGTACATCGGCACATCGAGCACGAACTGCACGAAT
>JACMRO010000535.1 GCA_014376425.1 Rubritepida sp. | reverse complement strand
CTTGTGGCCACCGGCCGGTCGGCGCGGCGTGGCCCGGGCGGCCGGCGCGGGCGCCGCAACCGGCGCGGTGGCCACTGGCTCGGCGGCCACCACCGGCACCGCGGGCGCCTGCAGGGCCGACACCTGCTCGACCGGCTCAACCCGCCGGGCTGAGCGCGCCGGACGCGTCTGCCGCAAAGGCACGCCGGCCGTCTTGGTCGATACGGATGCGGGCGGCGCGGTTTTGCCCGACGCCGCCTGTGCGGCTTTGGCTGGCGTCAGCGGCGCGGTTTCGGCCGGCGCCGCCTGCGCGGCTTTGGCCGGGGCGTTCGGCGCCTGCGCGCGCCCGGCCTTGGGTGCACGCGCAGCCCGACCCGCAGCGGGCTGGGCCGACGCGGGCGCCAGCGGCTACAGCGCCGTGGTGGCGGGCGTTGTCGGCCGGGCGACCGCAGTGGCGACCGGCAGCGCCGCAACCGGCGCCCCCTTCGGCTTGAGCGCCCGCCCGCGCTGGACCGACGCGACCGGGTCGGTCGTGGCGGCGCCAGGGGCTACGGCAGTGGCCTTCGCCGGCGCGGCGGCCGGGGTCTCAGCCGGGGTGGGCGGAGTGGGCGGAGTGCGCGTATTGCGCCGGGTGCGTTGCGATGTCGCCATGGGGCGTGGATGTCCGGTGGGGGGCGCGACGGCCGTGACGGGCCGTCTGGCGCGGGTTGGGGTTTGCTCGAAAGGGCGTGGGGCGGACTACACGCCGCGGCCGCGATCGACCTTGAATTGGCGACGCCAGGCCTCGAAGCGGCCAGCGTCCAGCGCCTCGCGAATCTCGCGCATCAGGTGAAGGTAGAAATGCAGGTTGTGGATGCTGGTGAGCATCGGGCCCAGCATCTCGCCGCAGCGGTCCAGGTGGTGCAAATAGGCGCGCCAGACACCCCCACCACCGCCACCACCAGCACCACCGCCAGCACCGCCGCCGACATCGGCCAGGCCCTCGGCGAGGCCGGCGTCTTGCCGACCGCCCAGCCCGCCGCCCAGCCAGCCACCCCGGCAAGCATGGCAGCCGCAGGTCTCGTCGACCGGCCGCACATCGGTCTTGTAGCGGGCGTTGCGGATGCGCAGGTCGCCGAAGCGGGTGAACAAATGGCCGTTGCGCGCGTTGCGGGTCGGCATCACGCAATCGAACAGGTCGACGCCGCAGGCCACGCCTTCGACCAGGTCCTCGGGCGTGCCCACGCCCATCAGGTAGCGCGGCTTGTGCGCCGGCAGCCGGTGCGGGGTGTGCGCCATGATGCGCAGCATCTCGTCTTTGGGCTCGCCGACGCTGACACCGCCGATCGCGTAGCCGGGCAGATCCAGCTCGACCAGCGCGTCCAGTGACTCCTGGCGCAAGTGCTCGAACATGCCGCCCTGCACGATGCCGAACAACGCGTTGCGGTCCTCCAGCCGCTTGAACTCGCCCACGCTGACGCCGCCGATCGCATAGCCCGGCAGGTCGAGCGCGACCAGCGCATCGAGCGACTCCTCGCGCAGGTTCTCGAACATGCCGCCCTGGACGATGCCGAACAACGCGTTCGGGTTGTCGAGTTTTCCAAACTCGGTCATGCAGCGGCTGGCCCAGCGTTTGCTCAGTTCCATCGAGGTGCGGGCCTCGGCTTCAGTGGTGATGTGGCCTGCGGTGTCGTACGGCGTACATTCGTCAAACTGCATGACGATGT
>JACMRO010000534.1 GCA_014376425.1 Rubritepida sp. | reverse complement strand
GGGCCTGGCCAGCCCTCGATCACCGCGCGGCTGAAAACAGAGAAGCCGTAGTCGACCCACTCCAGCCCCGGCTGGCCGCGCGCGGCCTTGTCATGCGCGCGGACCAGGCTCCCGTCGAACACGACGTTCGACGCTTCCCATCGGTCGCGATTGTGCAACAGGGCCATCAGGGCCGGCGCGCAGGCCGCCAGGAAGGCCGCGTGGATCGGCGCCGCCTCGACGTCGAGGTAACTGTCGCCGTAGAGGGTGAAGAAATGCTCGCCCAGATGGGCCAGGGCGTGGCGCAGCGCGCCGCCGGTGCCGCGCCGGTCCGGACCTTCATGGCTGAACTCCACGGTCATCGCGAAGTCGCCGCGATGGGCCGTGACCCAGTCCTCGACCTGCTCACCCAGATGGCCGATGCACAGCAGCACGCGGGTAAAACCCTGGCGTTGCGCCAGGCGCAGTTGATGCGCCAGGAATGGTTCGCCATTCACCGGCACGAGCACCTTGGGGATGGATGCGGTAATGGGCTGCAACCGCGTCGCCAGCCCGCCCGCCAGGATGGCCAAGGGGGGGAGCGGGGGGGGCATGCTCAGCGGTCCAGCACCTTGGTACCTTCGACGTCGACATGCAGCCGCACCTCGGCCAGGCCGGCGGCGCGCATCGCCGCGCGCAGCCGCCTGGCGTCATCGGCGTAGAACAGCAGGAAACCGCCGCCGCCCGCGCCTACCAGCTTGCCGCCGATGGCGCCGGAGCGCATGGCCAGGTCGTACCAGGCGTCGATCTGCGGCGAGGACATGCCGGCGGAGCGCTTCTTTTTCGCCTCCCAGTGCTCGCGCATGATCTCGCCCCAACGGCCGAGCTTCCCGGCCAGGAAGGCGTCGCGCGTTTCGTAGCCCAGCGCCTTCACCCGATCGAGATTGGCGGTCATCCCGGCATCGGCGGATTTCGACCTGGCGTCCTGCTCGGCCAGGATGGCGCCGGCGCTGCGGGTGCGGCCGGTGAAGAACATCAGGGTGTTGTCCTGCAAATCCTCCATCGTCTCGGCGCTGACCGGCAGGCTCTCGGCCACCACCTGGCCATCGCGGGCGAAGCTGAAGGCTGTCAGCCCGCCGAAGGCCGCGATGTACTGGTCCTGCTTGCCGATCGGCTCACCCAGCCGGTCCAGTTCGATATGGCAGGCAAGTTCGGCCAGGGCGCCGGGGTCGATATGGGCGCGCTTGAGGATGTGCAGCGCGCGCAGCAACGCGGTAGCAAAGCTGCCCGACGAGCCCAGGCCGGTGCCGGCCGGAATGTCCGCCACCGAGGTGATCTCCAGGTTCCGTTCATCGTCCAGCCCCAGGCATTGCAGGGATTCGCGGATGATCGGGTGCTGGATGTCCGCCACCGCCGCGGGCCGCTCCAGCTGCGAGTATTTGAGCAGGATGCCGGGGTCGAGCGTCCGCTGGACCGAGACGTAGATGTGCTTCTGGATCGCCATTGCGACCAGAAACCCCTCATGCTCCCGGTAGTAGCTCGGCAGGTCGGTGCCGCCACCGCCGATGGAGATGCGCAACGGGGAGCGGGTGATGATCATCGAGGGCAGGTCCGCCACCGTTCGCAGGCCGGGGGCACGCGGCGCCCGGCGCTGGGGCCGATGCCGGTCACGGCGCGTGCTCGGCGGGGATGGCGTAGAAAATGAAGTCGATCCCGTCATGGTCATGCGCGCGGAAGTGAAAGGAATAGTCGCGGACCCGGCCCATCACCCATTCCGGCAGCGCGAAGATATCCTGCGGCGCATGATACACCGACAAGCCGATCGACGGCCGGCAGCGCATGATCGATGCCTCGGCACCGGCCAGCACCTGCGACTCGAAACCCTCCACATCGACCTTGATGTAATCGACCCGGCCGCCGTCGAGCGCCGCATCCAGCGACATGCAGGGCACTTCGACGGCACCGGCCGCATCGCTCATCGTGCCGGGCCTGCCGGTGGGGTTGAAGCGCAACGTGCCGGGCTGCGCGCCGATCGCGGCATTCACGCAGTCGATACGCGCCGCCACATCGGCCGGCAGCCGTGCACGAAACGCCTCCAGCCGGCCGAAGCTCAACGGGTCGGGCTCGAAAGCCAGGAAGCGGCCGAAGCGCTTGCCCTGCCACATCAGGAAAACATCCAGCGTGTCGCCGGCATAGGCGCCGATGTCGGCCACCACGCAGTCATCCGGCAGGCGGGTCAGGGCCGGGTCGAAATAGATCCGCCGCGGCTCGGGCACGGGGATCAGCGCGGGGTCCAGCAGCAGCCGCCAGGCCAGGGCACCGGCGAACTGGCGGCGGCTCTCGCCATCGGCCAGCGCATCATGCACCGCCATGATGGCGGGGGCGTTCTGGACATACACATCGGGGGTGCCGAACTGGTAGTGCGGCCCGATCCGGTCAGCATAGTTCCAGAAGGCGGCGTTGACCGGCAGCACCCGCGTCACGCCGCGGCTGCCCAGCCAGGCCCGGGTGCGGGCGTAAATGTGGTTGGGCGACCAGATCCCCACGATGACCAGCGGGTCCGGCCCGGTGATCGCCAGCGCATCGTCCAGGCACAGCACCGGCACGCCATCGGCATCGCCATCCCAGAACCGGGCATCGAACTCGACATGGGCGGCGACGTGGCCGCCTGCCTCGCGCACCGCCGCCGCGACCTTCCGCGGCAGTGCCGCCGCACCCACGATCAACAGCCGGTTGGAGGCCGCCGCGGCGGCGATGGCGGCGCAGGTGTCGCGGCTGAACTGCTCCACCCGGGCCGGGTCCAGCGCATGCGCCAGCAGATCGCGCGAGGTGGCGAAGCCGGAAATTGTCCCCCCTGTCACGCCCGGCTCTCCAGCACCCATTGGTTCTGCCGCAGCCAGCGCAACGTCAGCCGCACACCTTGCTCGATGCCATGCACCGGCACCCAGCCCAACGCGCGCATCTTCGATGCATCGAGGAAGATGAACGGGTTGTCGCCAATCCAGCCACGCTCGCCACCGCTGTATTCCAGCGTGGGCCGCAGCCCGAGCTCGTCGCCGATCCAACCGATGCTGTCATTGACCTGGCAGTAGGTGTCCTGGCCCAGATTGTAGATCTCGAACGGCGCCGGCGCGCGGTCCAGCGCCAACAGCAGTGCGGCCACGCAGTCATCCACATGCAGGTAGGATTTGCGCTGCAGCCCGTTGCCCAGGACCGGCAGCCGGGTCGGGTCGGCCAGCAGCTTGCCGTAGAAGTCGAAGACGTGGCCGTGGGTGTAGCGGGGGCCGAGGATGCTGACGAAGCGGAACACCGTGCCGTGGAAGCCAAAGCCCTCGGCATAGGCGGAGATTAGCCCTTCGCCGGCGATCTTGCTGGCGCCGTAGAGCGATGTCTGCACCGGAAAGGGCGCGTCCTCGGGCGTGGGGATGACCTTCGCCTCGCCATACACGCTGCCGGTGGAGGAGAAGAGGATGCGCTTGATGCCGTTCGCCCGCATGGCTTCGAGCACGTTGTAGGTGGCGATGGTGTTCTGTTCGAGATCGCGGCGCGGGTGGTGCGTGCCGAAGCGCACATCGGCGTTGGCGGCCAGGTGAAATACCGCCTCGCAGCCGGCCATGGCGGCGGCCAGGGCGGCCTCGTCGAGGATGTCGGCCCGCACCAGCGTAAAGCCGGGGCTGGCCCGCGCGCCAGCCAGGAATGGCTCCTGCCCGGTTGAGAAATTGTCATAGCCGACGACGTGGTCGCCCCGCGCCAGCAACGCGTCGCACAATGTGCTGCCGATGAAGCCCGCCGCGCCGGTGACGAAGATCCGCCTGCCGGGCCGTGGGCCATCAAGTGGTTGGCTCAAAGCCTGAAGCCCGCCGCCACCGCGTCGTTGCGGAACATCTTCACCGTCTCCAGGCTGAACTGCTCCAGATCCTTCCCCAGCCCCGGCAGCTTGGCCAGGATGTCGTGGGTCACGGTGATGATGTGGCAGCCGATGTCATGGGCCTGCACGACATTGTAAATCTCGCGCGGGGACGCCCAGATCAGCTCCTGTTGCGGCCGCGGCGCCATGATTTCGAGCGCGCGGCGCATCAGTGGCAGCGGGTCGATGCCGGCATCCGCCACCCGCCCGGCGAAGACCGAGATGTTGCAGGGCGCGGCCGTGGCCAGCGCGTCCGACGTCTCCCGCACCTGCTTCTCCGTGAACAGCGCGGTCACGTTGAACTTCACCCCACTCGGTGCCAGGCGCCTGAGCAGGGGGATGATGCTCTCGCCCCGGGTGTTGGTGATCGGCACCTTCACATAGACGTTATCGCCCCAGCTCGCGATCTTCTCGCATTGCAGCTCCATCTCGTCGAACTCGTCGGAGAAGACCTCGAAGGAGACCGGGCGGTCGCGGATCTCGGTCAGCAGGTCGCGCGCGAAGCCCTCATAGTCGGTGATGCCGACCTTGCGCATGAGCGTGGGGTTGGTGGTGAAGCCGCGGATCAGGGGGTTGGCGCCGATCGCCAGCATTTCCGCACGGTCCGCGCCATCTGCGTAGATTTTGACCCGCAGGGTCTGGGCGGTGACGGTCATGGGAGACATTCCTCGCAGGGCAGGATGTGATGCAGGCCGGCGCGCAGGCTGGCCGCGGTGGCGGTGGGCGGCAAGGCTGGCGGGCGCTCGGCATACCCGCAATCGATAAACAATGTACGACAGCCCGCGGCCTGGCCCGCCTCCACGTCGCGAAACCGGTCACCAACCATCCAGCTTGCGCCCAGGTCGATGCCATGCGTGGCGGCGGCGTCGAGCAGCATGCCGGGCAGCGGTTTGCGACAGCGACAGCGATCGGCGTCGTCATGCGGGCAGAGCCGCATCTCGTCCAGCCCCGCCGCGGCCACGACCTGCGCGTTGACCCAGTCGATGAAGGCGCGCGGCGTCGTGCCCCGGGCGATGTCGGGCTGGTTGGTGCAACCGATCAGGAGGAAGCCGGCCCGGCGCAGGGCGGCGCAGGCTTCCGGCACGCCGGGCAGGATGGCGAGTTGCGCCGCGCTGCGGGGCGGCAGCGGCCGCCCGTCCGGGTCGCGCATCGCGGCGTTGAGCACGCCATCGCGGTCCAGGAAAATGGCGCGCCGGGGGCTCAACGCGCCGCCTGCTCCCACTTCGTCGGCATCGTCTTCAGTGCCGGGTGGGAGACCAGGAGATGCCAGACCACGGCGCACAACCCCTCGGTATGGGGCGTCACATGGTCGGGGTAGAGCGGCGGGATGACCACAACGGCGTCGCCCGCCTGCGCGGTATAGCCGCCGTCGCGGCCGACGATGCCTGTAACGGTGGCGCCCACGGCCCGGGCCACGTCGATGGCGGCGACGATGTTGGCCGAGATGTTGCGCGCCTTGTCGCCCCCGCCCACCGAGAAGACGAGCAGCCCGTCTCCGGCGCGGATGCGGCTGCCATGCAGGAAGCCGGCGAAGGTCGTCTCCCAGCCCTCGTCATTGGTGCGCGCGGTCAGTTCGCTGACATTGTCAGTGGGCGCATAGGCCTCGAAGCCGCACAGCTTGCGGAAGTCGTTCACCGCATGCCCGGCATGGCCGGCCGAGCCACCGACGCCCAGGATGAACAGCCGCCCGCCGCCATCGCGCACCGCAGCCAGGGCCGTCGCCAGTCGCTCGATACCGGCGGTATCGAGACGGGCCAGGATGGCCTGGGCCTCGGAGAGGAATGACTGGGTGAAGGACATGACGTGCCTTGAAAACAAATGCGCCTGCCCGGTCAACCAGCCAGCGCGCTCACCCGCTTCGGCACGGCGCCGCCACCCCGCCCGCCGGGGAGGGTTGACGCGGCTGGGGGGACCGCGCCTAACAGGCTGGTGAAGAACTGGCGGCTGAGGGTGGGCGAAGGACTTTTCGGGCAGGAAAGGCCGGGCCGCCGGCAGGATGCTATTGCATCCTGGCAAGGGACGAACGAATCCTGCACGGAAAGGCACCGCCCAGCCGACCCGCCCGGTTTTTCAGCAGGCTGCTAACGCCTTTACCGACCACACCATGGCATGGGGCAGGCCGCATGCACCTTTGGAAAGCGCCCGGACTCTCGTGATGGCCCCCCCAATGCCCCGCCACATCGTCATCCTGTCGCCCGACGCACCGGGGCCGCATCCTGTCAGCCCCTGCGGCCACGTCGCCCTGCGCCTGGCGCAGCTCCTGGTCGCCGAGGGCGCCCGGGTAGAGTTGGTGGTGCCGCGCGACGCGGCGCAGGACGCGACCGGCCCCTGGCGACTGACCTATTGGTGGGAGGCCTACCGGCAGGCCGGCATCGCCCTGCACATGTTACCCAGGGGCGACAGCATCGACGGCATGCTGGCCTTCCGGGCGCTGCAATGGCTGCGCGCCCGCACCGCGCCTGACCTGCTGCTGGCCATGGACCACAGGGCCCTGGGGGCCATGCCGCTGCTGGCGCGGCAGATCGGCAACCTGCCCGCCACGCTGCCGATCGGGGTGGTGCTGAGCGACCCGGATGGCTGGAGTGCTCCCGGCGCCGATGTCCTTGACCCTGCGAACCCCAAACCCGCCAGCCCTGCCCGGCTGCTGCGCCGGCACCTGGAGCGCCAGGCCTTCGACGGCGCCGATTTCATGCTGGCCAGCCATGCGGGGCTGCGTGACTGGCAGGCAGCGCGGTGGCCGGCAAAGCCCTGCCTTGTGCTGGAAGGGTTGGGCCAGGCCACGCTCCGGCCCGGCGAGGCGGAATGGCGCCTGGCCGAGGGGCTGCGCGGCACCACCCAGGGCCAGCACCTTGCCCGGCTGCTGGCCGAGGCGATGGAGAACGACCCCCAGCCATCCGGGCCGGCCGGCCGTGTCCTGCCTGCCGGACCACCGCTGCGCATGGCGCTCCCGCCGCGCGACGATGACGGCGACGATGCAGGGGGCCGCGACCCGCTGGAAGCCTTCCTCGCCGCTTTGGAAGGCGCCCTGCCAAGGCTGCGGCTGGATTGTGAACCGCCCGACCCGCTGCTGCCGGCGACCTTCGCCGCCGGCAGCACCCTGTTGTTGGCCGAACCCGGCGCGCGCGGCCTGCCGCTGGCGATCGACGCCGCCACGCTGGGCCTGCCGATGATGCTGCTGGACGGCACGACGCTGGCGGGCCCGGGCCCAGCCACGCCGTCCGCCCTGCTGCCCTGGCTGGCCGCCCGCCAGGCGCCGCCACGCACCGCGCCCGCCCTCCCCGACCCGCCGCCGCTGGTCTCCGTCTGCATCTCGCATTTCGACCGGCCGGCGCTGCTGGCACAGACCATCGACAGCCTGCGCGCGCAAAGCTGGCCCAACCTCGAAGTGGTGCTGGTCGACGACGCCAGCCCGTCCGCCGCCAGCCGGGACTGGCTGGCCGCCCAGGCACCGGATTTCGCCGCCCGCGGTTGGCAGATCATCCGCAACGAGACCGAACAGTGGCAGTCGGTCAGCCGCAACACCGCGGCCCGCGCCAGCCGCGGCGAATTCATCCTGGTGATGGATGACGACAACCTGGCCCGTCCGCACGAGGTCGAGACCATGGTGCGCGCCCTCCTCGCCACCGGCGCCGACGCTGCCGGCGCCTTACAGGCGCTGTTCGAGGGCGACGCGAACGCGCTCGACAGCGACATGATCGACCGTGTCGAGTTCTTCCCCAACGGCGGCCCCGCCGATGTCGGCCTGGTGTGGAACGTCTTCGGCGACGTCAACGTGATGTTCCGGCGCGAGGCATTCGAGGCGGTGGGCGGCTACACGGCCGAGCCCGAGCTAGGCTGCGAGGATTACGAGATCGGCGCCGCCCTGCACCGGCTGGGCCGGCGGCTGATCGTCATCCCGGAGGCGCTTTACATGTACCGCTTCTCGGCCGTGAACATGGCCAAGGGGATGAGCAACGAGCGACTGTACTGGAGCCACAAGCGGCCGCTGCGCCCGGCGCTGGCCGGTGTGTCGCACGCCACCGCGCGGCTGCTGGCCTACGTCCATGGCGCCGAGCACGCGGCGCAGCAGAAGAACGGCTGGAGCTACTGGGCCGGCCGGCCCTTCGACACGCCGCTGCCCGAATACGGCATCCATGACCCGGCCCGCGCCGCCGGCGCGGAGTTCCAGTACCAGCTCTGCGTCGCAGCGCTCCGCGCCGGGGATGATGGCCCTGCCGCGCTGCTGCTGCCGCCCTTGTCGCGGCACTCTCCGCAGGACGGCCGGCTGGTGCGGGTGCTGGCGGAAGCAGCACTGCGCCGGCCGCTCGATGCCATCCTGCGCGGCGAGGTGCTGGCAGCCGACCGCCGGGCGGGCACCACCTATGCCGAGGAACTGACCAGGGTGCTGCTGATGCGGGGCGAGACGGCGGCGGCACGCGGCTGGATCGAAGCCGGGCTGCCCGCCCTGCGCGAGCTGCTGCCCGACACCGCCGGGGGGGCCGACGCATGAGGAACGAGGATCCGGGCTTTCTCCCGCCCTATCAATGGCGCCGCCAACCCGTTTTCCTGGCCACGACGGAGGGTGTCGGCCAGCATGCCGTGGTCGTCTCCTGGCACGTTGCGCCTGATTTCGGCACCATGGCCGGCCAGGACCGCCTGCTGGGCTTCTGGGCCGAGCCGTTGCTGGATGCGCTGGTCCATGCCGGCTACCGCACCACGCTGCTGATCGTGGGCGCCGAGGGCGACCCGGCCAGCCTGCCGCTGGCCGCGGCGCTGCACCGTCGACACATCGACCTGGCCCTGGTCGCCGGCGACGACCCGCTGGGCACCTGCGTCGCGGTCGACGAGGCGCTGGCGCGGCTGGCGCCCGACGTGGTGCATGCCCCCGAACGGCGGGGCCTGCTGGCCACCGCGCTGTCCCGCCGCGCCGCGGGGCTGGCCCATCACGACACCGCCATGGTCCTGCACGCCCGCGGCCCCACCCTGTTCCAGGCCGAGGAGCAGGCGCGCTTCATCGACGACGTCGACCTGCTGCTGCTGGACGATCTGGAACGCCAGGCGATGCGGCTGGCCGACCAGCTGGTGTGCTGCAGCCCCGAGGTCGCCGCCTGGCTGGCGCGCGGCCCGGCCCAGGGCGGCGCGTCGGTCGAATGCCGGATGGTGGCGCCCCTGGTCTGGCAACTGCCGCCGGTGCCGCCCGCAGCGGCGACGGAGCTGGTGTATCCCCTGCCGCTCTGCTCCGAGGCCGGGCTGGAATTCGCGGTGGCGGCGCTGGCGCGGGCCCGCAGCAACCTGGCGCTGCCCGTCACTTTCCTGGGCCAGCCGGGGCCGGTGACGGTGGGCAACGCCGCCTCGGTCCTGGGCGGGCTGGCGCCGCCGGCATCGTCGGGCGCCGCCCGGCTGGCGTGGCGCGTGCTGATCGCTGAAACGCCGCAGCGAACCATGGAATACCTGGCCCGCCCGGGCCGCGTGGCGCTGCTGACCCCGCACCGGGCGGCCCCGCCGGAAATGCTGGCGATGTGCGGCGCCGCGGGCATTCCCGTCCTGGCGACCGATAATGCGGTGACGCGCGACGCAGCGACCCGCTGGCCGTCCATTCGGCTTATGCCCCGGGCGGAACGCCGCGTCGCCGCCGCCCTGGGCCGGCTGCCGGCGCTGCCTGACAGCGCCCTCACCACGCCCCCGCCGGCGCTGCCCCTACCCAGCCTGGGCGACGCCGGCGCCCTGACCGAGCGGGCGCTGACAATGCTGGCCGAACCCGAGACGCTGGAACTGACGGTGCTGGGCGAAGCGCGGCCGAGCCTGTTGGCGGCCCTTTCGGGTCAGAGCCTGCGCCGCTTCGGCATCACCCTGCTGCTGCCCAAGCCATTGTCCCTGGACGCCATGCCCCGACCGGCCGTCATGCCCGCGGAACGGCCGCTGCAACTGTTGGCGGGCGGCGCCGGCGCATTGGGCCGCGCATTGGCCGCCTGCGAAACCCGCTATGCCGTGCTGTACGGCGGCGCGACCGGGCTGGCACCCAATGCGCTGCTTGCCTTGCTGCGCGCTGCCCGGGCAAGCGGCGCCGCCGCCATCGCCGCCTGGGACACGCACAGCCGGCCAACCGGCGGTGGCGGCGATATGGCGCTGCTCCGCCCCGGCGCCACCGTGGGCCATGTCGTGCTGCTGGACCTGCCGGCGATGCGCGCGGCCGGCGGCACCAGCCTGGCCGCCGCCGGCACGCCCGCCTTCGCCGCCGCCCTGGCGACCGAGAGCGGTGGCGTGATGATGCTGCCGGCGGAACTGGCGCAGGCCAGGGCCGCACCGCCCCCACCCCTGCCGGGCGATGCCGCGCTGCCCCCCCGGCTGGCCGGCGCCGCCGCGCTGGCGATGCATTTCGCGGCCCCGCCCCCAGGCCACTCCTTGCCGGCCGACGCCGGCGAGCTGTCCCGCACCCTGGCCGCCGCCGACCGCCATTCGACACATTACCTGAAGCTGGTCGGTCGCCTGCTGGACGGCATGGGGCTGGAGGCGGCTGCGGCGGATGCCTGGCGCGCCCGCCTGGCGCGTGACCCCGATGATGGCGAGACCTGGCAGCGCCACGCCAGCCTGGGCCTCGCGGCGGCGCACCGCCTGCCCGATATCGAGGCGCTCGGCGGCTTCGTGCGGCGACACGGCGCGGCGGCACTGGGCAGCCTTCCCGAGCAGGTCGCCCAACGGGCCTATGACCTGCTGCAGGGTGACGCCCCGGGTGCGGCGATGCAGCTACTGGCCGAGGCGGCGCCGGTCCTGCAGGGCGCAAACGCCTATATCCAGGCACTGGCGCGCACCCATGCGAGGCTGACCCGGGCCGGCCAGGCCTCCGCCCTACCCGCGCTGGACCCCGCCGCCCACGCCGCGCTGCGCGCCGCGCTGGAGCATTACGCGCTGGTGCTGCCGCCCCAGGCCGAGGATGACGCGGCATGAACGACTTCGGCGATTGGCTGGCAGCGCATGCCGCGGGCCGCAGCTTTCTGCAGTTGGGCGGCCTGGACAATCCCGTCCAGTCATGGGCGCCGGCCGCGTTGCAGGCCGGCGCCAGCCGTGCCCTGCATCTGGAGCCGTTGCCGCACGCCCCCGCACAATGGGCCCCGCTGCGCCAGGCCTGTGCCGCATTCGGAACCCGCTTCGGCACGCTGGTGCAGAACCCGCTGGATAGCTACGCCATGCAACGCCGGGTGCCCCGCTTCGACGTGGTGCACTGCTCCATGCTGTTCCACGCGCGCGACCCCTACCTGCTGCTGGACAGCCTGAACGGCCATGCCATTCGCCACCTGGTCGTGGAGTCGGTCCGCATCCCGGTCGACCCCGATGGGCTGGCCGATGGCGATGCGGTGCCAGGCTATCGGGCCGATCCGCGGTTGGCCGCCGTCCAGCGCACCCTGGCCGCGCACAGCGTGCATCTCCGCCAGTTCCAGCGCCCGCCCGACAATGTGCAGGAGCAAGGCATCCGCACCTGGGACGGGATGTGGAACTGGTTCCATACCGAGACCGCGCTGCGCCGACTGGTGGAACATTTCGGCTGGCGCATCACCCACGCCTTTCCCAGCTGGGGCCAGCTGGGGATCACGTTGGTGGGCGAGCGCGCCTGACCTCCATGCGGATGTTGGCGAGGCCGGTGCCCCATTGCGGGTCGGGCACGCGCGCCGTCTCGGCGAAGCCCGCCCGCCGGTAAAGGTGGATGGCGGCGTCCAGCCCCTCCATCGTGTAGAGATAAACGCCGTCGAAACGCGCCGCATGCACCATCGCGGCCTCCATCAGCCGCCGGCCCCAGCCCTGGCCGCGCAACGTGTCGGCCAGGATGAACCAGCGCAGCTGGGCGAGTGGGGACTGCGCGCCGTCGATCGCGATGCTGCCCAGCACCATGCCGGCCGGATCGACCACGGCGGCGAACAGGCTCCGCTCATCCATGGCTTCCAGAAACGCGCCCAGGGCGCCGGCGACCCGGGTCTCGAAGCTGACGCCGAAGCCGTGGCTGGCGGCGTAGTGCCGGCCGTGCAAGGCGGCCACGTCGCCCAGCGCGCCCGGGATATAGCCGGTGACGAGCTTCACGGCTGACTGCCGCGCAGGAGAATCTCCCGCCTGTGCTCCCGGCAGGCACCCCGTCCGGCCCGGCGACCAGCCACACTGTCCCCGTCATCGCGCCGCCAGCGCCTCCTGCCGGTAGGCGTCCAGCAGTTTCAACGCGCCGCCCGCCTGCTCAACATGCCAGAACGCCCAGCCATTACAGGATGGCGCCTCCTGCACCGCGGCCCCCACCGCGTGGATGCTGCCCGCGGCGCGGCCGCAGCCGATGGAGCCATCGGCGCCCACCGTGGCGCGCCAGCGGCGCTGCCGGTCGGTGAGGATGCTGCCGGGGGGGATGCTGCCGTTCTCGACCAGCGTGCCGAAGGGCAGGCGGGGCTGCTCGCGCTTCGTCGCCGCCACCAGCGCCGCGGTCTCGCTCAGGGGTTGCACCGCCGCCACGCGCGCCTCCGCCGCCGCCGCATAGGCCGGCTCACGCTCGATACCGATGAAGTGCCGCCCCAGGCGCCGCGCCACCGCCGCCGTCGTGCCGCTGCCCAGGAAAGGGTCCAGGATGACCTCGCCCGGCGCGGTGCAGGCCAGGATCACACGGTGCAGCAAGGCCTCGGGCTTCTGGGTCGGGTGCAGCTTGACGCCGGCCTCGTCACGCAACCGTTCACGGCCGGTGCAGAGCGGGATGAACCAGTCGCTGCGCATCTGCACATCGTCGTTCAGCGCCTTCATCTGCTGGTAGTTGAATCGGTGCTTGGATTCGGGGCCGCGCGCCGCCCAGATCAGCGTTTCATGGGCGTTGGTGAAGCGCCGGCCGCGGAAATTCGGCATCGGGTTGGCCTTGCGCCAGACCACGTCGTTCAGCACCCAGAAGCCCAGATCCTGCAAGGCGGTGCCGAGGCGGAACACGTTGTGATAGGCGCCCATCACCCAGATCGTGCCGTCACGCCTGAGCACCCGCCGGCATTCGCCCAGCCAGGCACGGGTGAAGGCGTCATAGGCGGCGAAGTCGGAAAACTGGTCCCAGGCATCGTCCACCGCATCAACCAGGGAGTGGTCGGGCCGGTGCAGCGCGCCGCGCAATTGGAGATTGTAAGGCGGATCGGCGAAGATGGCATGCACCGAGGCCGGCGGCAGCAGCTTGAGCTGCGCCACGCAATCGCCCTGCAGCACCTTGTCCAGCGGCAGTTCCAGCCCCGCGCCCACGCCATTCTCCAGACCTGCAGACGACGCTCCGCGACGCGCGGGCACCGGGAAGCCGGCGCGTCACGCGGCCGCTTGCGGCGCGGCGCACCATGAATCGCCGGGGAGTCCGGCGTCAACCGCGCAGATCGTCGCGCCCGGTCAGGGCCATGCGGCGGCCAGCAGCCACAATGCGGCCACGCCCAGCACGATCGACAGCGTCAGCATCCGCGTCAGGACCATGGCCAGGACGGCCACGGCCGCCGCCGCCGCATAGCGCCAGCCACCCGTCGCCACGCTGGGCAGGATGAAGGCCACAAAGATGCAGCCAGGCATGTGGACCAGCATCGCCTCGACGAAGCGCGGCGGCTGCCACACCCGCAGCACCGCATAGCCGCCGGCGCGGGCCGCATAGGTCGCCAGCGCCATGCAGATGATGGCCAGCAGCACGTCCCAACGCAGCGTCATGCGGGCAGCGTCATGCGCGCAGCGTCATGCGCGCAGGTCCCGCCAGGCGCCGGCGGCGCTGCCGCCCAGCGCACCGGCCAGCACCGGCCAGGGCTGCCCCAGCCCGATCGCCTGCACCGCCAGGGCCAGGCCGGCCGCCACCCCCCACGGCATCAGGTCGCCCCGGCCGCGCCACAGCGTGACGAGGAGCGCGCACAGCGTCGCCAGCCCGGCGAAGAGCAGCGGGTGCCCGGGCCGCAATTCAATGACGCCGGACAGCGCGTGGCCCATGGTCACGCAGGCGGTCCACCACAGCCAGCTGGGCAGCCCCAGCCCCAGCAGGAAGGCCGCATCCCGCTGCCCCCGCCGCATCTCGCTGACCGACAGCGCGAAGGAATGGTCGGTGACGGTGAACAGGCTCAGCCACAGCCGCCAGCCGCGCAGCCCATGGAACCAGGGCGCCAGCGCGGCACTCATCGGTGCCATGCGCATGTTGATGACGAAGACCGCCAGCGTCACCGCCAGCACCGGCACGGGCGATCCCCAGGCGCCCAGCGCCACCAGTTGCGACGTGCCGGCGAAGACCATGGCGCTCATCACCGCGGCCTCCAGCATGGACAGCCCCTCGCCGGCGGCGAGCACGCCGACGACCAGGCCGAAGGGCGCGAAGCTGGGCAGCATGGGCAGCACCATCCGCGCGCCCTGGCGGAAGCCGGCCCAGGTGAACTGAACGTTCATCCGCGCAGTGCGATCAGCCGTGCCTCGGCGTGCTCCGGCTCGGCGTCCAGTGCCGCCTCGGCCACGTCGCGGCTGAAGCCGGCGCGGGCCATCATGCCGAGCCACTTCAGGCGCAACGCCGGGTCGCACGGTCCCCGCGCGAACGGCCCGATGCGGCGCTTGCGGCAAAGGGCGATTGCGGCGTCGGCCTCAGCCGGCGCGTCATCCATCGCTGCCCGGGCGTCGCCGGCGGCGATGCCCTTCGACGCCAGATGCGCCGCCATCGCCCGGCGCGAACGGCCACCGCGCGCCAGGCGGCGGGCCCGGACGGCGGCGAAATCGGCATCGTTACCCGTGCCGGCCGATACCATGGCGGCGGCGACGGCCTTCGCCGCCGCCAGGCCAGCGGCCAGCGCCTCGGCCACCTCGCGCCCCTCGGCCTCGGCGGCCCCGGCCCAGCGGCGCATGCGGTTGCCCAGCACCCGTTCCAGCCCCGCCTGCGTGCTGGCATAGCGCGAGAGGTGCCGAACCGCCGCCTCGCGCAGCCGGGCCTCGCCGGGGGGGGTGGCGGCAGGCTTG
>JACMRO010000046.1 GCA_014376425.1 Rubritepida sp. | reverse complement strand
GTGCCGATCAGGTTCCAGGGAAAGCCGGTGAAGAGGACGCCGCGCAGCATTTCAGCCAGCACCCAGGCCCCGGAGAAAGCCAGCACCCGGCGCCAGCCAGGGGCGGCCCACCAGGCCGCCACCGCCGGGATGACGCTGAACACGGCGACCGGCAGCGCCAACCCCGGCGCCGCCAGCGGCACAAGCCACCACCAGCGCTCGATGTCCGTGAACAGCGCATGCGTCACCCAGTACAGGCCGGCCAGGTGGTGCCCCCAGCCGAAGGCCAGGCCGATCCATGCGGCGCGGCGCCAGCTCGCCGCGCCGGCCAGCAGTCCCAGCAGCGCCGGCAGCGTCACCAGCAACAGCGGCACCGCATGCACCGGCGGCAAGGCCAGCGCCGAGGCGGCGCCCAACCCCAGCGCCGCAAGCAGTGGTTTTCGGACCATGAACGGGATGGATCTGGAGGGAGCTTCCACCTTGCCGGGCTAGCCCGGCCACGGCGCCGCCGCAACGTTTACTCTTCCGTCAACCCGCTGGACGGGGTAGGCCACAGTCTCGCCCAGTCCTGATGAAAGGCCTTCACTTGAAAGGTATCCTGCTCGCCGGCGGCTCCGGCACGCGTCTGCACCCGATGACGCTGGCCTGCTCGAAGCAGCTGCTGCCGGTCTATGACAAGCCGATGATCTACTTTCCGCTGGGAACGCTGATGCTGGCGGGCATCCGTGACATCCTGCTGATCTCCACACCGCACGATCTGCCGCAGTTCCAGCGATTGCTGGGCGATGGCTCGGCCTTTGGCATCACCTTGTCCTACGCCGAACAGCCTTCGCCCGACGGCATCGCCCAGGCTTTTCAGATCGGCGGCGCGTGGATCGGTGGCGAGCCCTGCGCCTTGGCGCTGGGGGACAACATCGTCTACGGCGAGGGCTTGCCCGCACAGTTCGCCGCCGCCGCGGAGCGCGCCCGGCAAGGCGAGGCGACGGTGTTCGGCTACCGCGTGGCCGACCCGGAGCGCTATGGCGTGGCCGAGTTCGATGCCGCTGGCCGGGTGATTTCGCTGGCGGAGAAGCCGGCCGCGCCGAAATCCGACTGGGCGGTGATCGGCCTGTATTTCTACGATGCCAGGGTGACGGAAATGGCGGCCGGCCTGGCGCCCTCGCCGCGGGGCGAGCTGGAGATCACGGACCTCAACCTCGCATACATGGCACTGGGCGCGCTGCGCTGCGAGCGTCTCGGCCGCGGCACCGCCTGGCTGGACGCCGGCACGCCCCACAGCCTGCTGCAAGCCGGCACCTTCGTGCAAACGGTGCAGGAGCGGCAAGGCCTGCAGATCGGCTGCCCGGAGGAGATCGCCTTCCGGCGCGGCTTCCTGGACCGTGATGGGCTTCGGGCGCGGGGCACCACCAAGACCGCTTATGGCCGCTACATCCTGGCGCTGGCGGAGGAGGACTACGCGTGATTTCACGTTTCGACATCGAAGGCCCGCTTTTGTTGAAGCCGCGGCGCTTCGAGGACGCAAGGGGCTTCTTCAGCGAGGTTTGGCGGGAGGACTGGCTGGCCGAAATGGGCGTGGTCACACGCTTCGTGCAGGATAATCATTCGCTGTCACGCGCGGTGGGCACGGTACGCGGGCTGCATTTCCAGCGGCCACCTTCGGCTCAGGGCAAGCTGGTGCGCTGCATTCGCGGCGCGATCTTCGACGTGGCGGTGGACCTCAGGCGGGGTTCGCCCAGCTATGGCCGCTTCATCACCGCCGAACTATCCGCCGAAAACTGGCAGCAACTGTGGATCCCCCGCGGCTTCGCGCATGGGTTGTGCACGCTGACCGCGGACGCCGAGGTGCTGTACAAGGTGGATGCGCCCTATGACGCGGCGGCCGATGCGGCCATCCGCTGGGACGATCCGCAGATCGGCATCGCCTGGCCGCTGGCTGGCGCGGCGCTGCTGTCGGACAAGGACCGGATAGCCCCGCCGCTGGCTGAGTTCGACCCGCCCGAGGCCTGGTGATGCCGCGCATTCTGGTGGTGGGACGCACGGGGCAGGTGGGAACGGCGCTGGAAGCCGCCCTGCCGGCGACGGGATGGCCGTTCGTGGTGATGGAGGCGCCGGCGCTGGACTTGACCGATGCCGGTTCGATCGAGGCCGCGGTGGCGACGGCGCGGCCCGATGTGGTGGTCAATGCGGCCGCTTACACGGCGGTGGATGCTGCGGAGAGCCAGGTAGAGCTGGCCTACGCGATCAACGCGCGCGGCCCCGGGCTGCTGGCGGCGGCGGCGGCGCAAGCGGGTGCGGCAATCCTGCATTTCTCGACCGACTATGTGTTCAACGGTACGCGCGGACCCTGGCGCGAGGATGACGCGACAGAGCCGCTTGGGGTGTATGGTGCCAGCAAGCTGGCCGGTGAGCATGCGGTGGCGGCGGCGAACCCGCGGCACATCATCCTGCGCACGTCATGGGTGTGCAGCGCCACGGGGCACAATTTTCTCAAGACGATGCTGCGGCTGGCTGAGACCCGCGCCGAACTGCGTGTGGTGGCAGATCAGTGGGGCGCGCCGACCTTCGCCGACGATCTGGCGGATGCGGTGGTGAGGCTGGTGCCGCGCCTGGTGGCAGGGGAGGGCCACGGCCTGTTCCATTTCACCGGAGCGCCCTGGACCAGCTGGCATGGTTTTGCCGAAGCGATCTTCACCGGGCGGGCCGGACCCCGCCTGGTGCCCATCACCACGGCTGATTATCCGACGCCCGCGCAAAGGCCGGCGGATGGACGGCTGGATTGCGGGCGTATCGCCAGGGTGCACGGGATTGCGCAACCGGACTGGATCGCCGGCCTGGGCCGGGCGATGGCGGCGCTGTCGCGCTGAGGCCCAGCCATGGCTGTGGGCGAAGGAACCAGGCTGGAGACCGCACTCGCGGCAGCGCAGGGAATCCTACTCAAGCAGCGCAACCAAAAGCCGCACTGCGATCGAACCTAGTCCAAACTGGCAGCGCCCGCGCGTGACCGTGAAGAAGATGGAGCGGGCGATGGGAATCGAACCCACGACATTCAGCTTGGGAAGCTGACGTTCTACCGCTGAACTACGCCCGCACCGCCTAACACCATACGCTGCCCCGCCCTCAAAAAAAAGCCCCGACAGATTGCTCTGCCGGGGCAATTTTTAAGCGGCGCCAGGATTACTCCTGGTTACGCACGCCCATGAACTGCAGCAGGATCTGGAACAGGTTCACGAAGTTCAGGTACAGGCCCAGTGCATCCATCACGCTGCGCTTGCCGGCTTCGTCAGTGCCCTCGGCGTAGCTGAACTCGACGTAGTCGTTCTTGATGCGCTGCGTATCCCAGGCGGTCAGGCCGCAGAACACGACCACGCCGATGATGCTCACCGCGAAGGCCAGCGCCGGGCTTGCCAGCCACATGTTGAGCAGCGACGCGATGATGATGCCGATCAGGCCCATCATCATGATGCTGCCCATCTTCGACAGGTCGCGACCCGTCGTGTAGCCCCAGATGCTCATGGCCGCGAACATGCCTGAGGTGGCGAAGAACGTGCCCGCGATCGAGGTGCTGGTGTACATCACGAAGATGCTGGACATCGAGGCGCCCATCGCCGCGCAGAAGCCCCAGAACAGCGCCTGCGCCGTGGTTTTGCTGATGCGGTTGATGCCGAAGCTCAGCACCAGCACGAAGACCAGCGGCGCGAACATTGCCACCCAGCCCAGAATCTTGGGTGCCGTGGCCAGACCGCGCGGCGTGCGCACGACCTCGAAGAACAGCCCCCGCACTTCGGGAACGGATGAGATGGCGTAGGCGACGATGGCGGTCAGCAGCAGGCCGCTGGCCATCCAGTTGTACACCCGCAGCATGTAGGCCCGCAGCCCGGCATCAATGGCGGCGGCGTCGACGGCGGCGCCGCGGCCCCAGCCGGGCGCGGAGCCGTAGCGATAGTCGGGTTGGAGAGCCATGACTCGATCAATTCCTTTTCGAAACCGGGCAGGTGCCCAGGCAGGTCACCATTATATGGAGTTTTCGTAATCCATATCAACCGGCCAAATGCAACGAGATGTCACGCCGCGCCCGGCACCCAGTAACCCTCATGGGCAATCGCGCCCTCATCCTCCAACAGCGGGCCGACGACCTCGATGGGTGCGGCCGCCGCCTGCAGCACCTGGCGGCAGGACAGGCCAAGGCCCGCCGTATGCGGCTGGGCGTTGCGAGCAGCGGCGATCGCCTCAGCCGGCAGCCCGTACACCACCCGGCCGATGCCACTGTAAAAGATGGCTGCGGCGCACATCGCGCAGGGCTCGCCGGAGGAATAGATGGTGGCGCGGGCCAGACGCTCCCGCGCGATGCCGGTGTGCAGCAACAGGTTCAGCGCCACCATCTCGCTATGCGCGAGCGGGCCGCCGCCGCTCGAACCCTGCTTGCTGCCGCCTTCGACGAGGATTTCGTCGCCCTCGACGACGACGGCGCCGAACGGCCGGTCGCCACGGGCGCGCGCCTGCAGGGCAACGCGGTAGGCGCGGCGGAGGAAGTGCTCGTCATTCATTCCGCAACAGTGGCGCCGGGCGCGCCCGCAACGCAAGCGCGGTGCCGGCGTAGCCAAACGCCAGTGTCAGCGCCATGCAGCCCAGGATGGTGACGGCCAGGATGCCAGGCAGGAACACCCATTCCTGCCGCATGATGAAGGGGGTGACGGCCCAGGCGGCGGCGGTGCCGGCGGACGCCGCCAGCCCGCCTGCCGC
>JACMRO010000533.1 GCA_014376425.1 Rubritepida sp. | reverse complement strand
AGGGGCGAAGTGGAGCTCGGTGGCGACCAGCAATTCACCGGCGCGGCGCGCCTTGTCGAGGTTGTTGGCCCGCGCGGCGCCGGGGAGGATGGCGGCCGTGGCCAGCATGGCGCGGCGAGTGATAATGGGGGTGTTCATTGAGCCTCTCCTGAATCTGGCAGCCGCGCGGCTTGGCGCCTAGGCTGCCCCGATATGAGAAGGATGCACCATGCCCAGCCCTGTCGTCCAGAAAGCCTTGCCGGTGATCGCGCTGGACGGGGCCGATCTGCCCGCGGTCGCGGCAGCGATCCGGGACGCCTGCACCGGCCCGGGCTTTTTCTACCTCAGCGGGCACGGCGTGGCGCCCGGGGTGATCGCGGCGGCGGTGGAGGCGGCGCGACGCTTCTTCCACCTGCCCGCGGAGGTGAAGGTGCTCACGCGCGCCAACCTGCTGCATCGCGGCTGGCACGCCGCCGGCGGCGCGGTGATGGAGGGCGCGACGAAGCCCGACCTGAAGGAGTTCTACTCCATGGGGCTGGACCTGCCCGCCGATCATGCGGCGGTTCTGGCCGGTGAAAAGCTGCGCGGACCGAACCAGTGGCCGGAACAGGTGCCCGAACTGCGCCCCGCGATGGAGGCCTATTACGCGGCGATGATGGTGCTGGGCGCGCGGCTGCTGCGCGCGGTGGCGGCGGGGCTCGACCTCGCGCCCGATTTCTTCGTGCCGCATTACCGCCTGCCGCTGCAACGCACCCAGGCCATCTTCTACCCGCCCCAGCCGCCCGATGACGCGGAAGGCTTCGGCGTGGCGCCGCACACCGATTTCGGCTGCATCACCCTGCTCTGGCAGGATGACACCGGCGGCCTGGAAGTGCGCGACCGCAGCAGCGGCGCGTGGGTCTCGGCACCGCCCCTGCCGGGCACGCTGGTGGTCAATGTGGGCGACCTGCTGGGGCGCTGGAGCAATGACCGCTCCGCCAGCACGCCGCACCGCGTCGTCAATCGCTCGGGCCACGAGCGTATGTCCATCGCCACCTTCCACGATCCGGATTTCTCGGCCGTGATCGACCCGCGTGCGCTGGGTGCCATCGAACCACGCTACGAGCCGACCACCGCCGGCGCGCACATCCTGGGCCGCTTCGCGCAGGCCTTCGCCTACCGGAAGGGTGCCTGATGGACCGCTCGCGCAACGCCCCTGCCATCCGCGCGCCGCGCGGGCTGACGCTGAACGCAAAGCACTGGTCGACCGAGGCGCCGCTGCGGATGCTGATGAACAACCTCGATGACGAGGTGGCGGAGCGGCCCGGCGAATTGGTGGTCTACGGTGGCATCGGCCGCGCCGCGCGCGACTGGAACAGCTACGACCGCATTGTCGAGACGCTGAAGCGGCTGGAGGAGAACCAGACCCTGCTCATCCAGTCCGGCAAGCCGGTGGGCGTGTTCGAGACGCATACGGATGCGCCGCGCGTGCTGCTGGCCAATTCCAACCTGGTGCCGGCCTGGGCGAATTGGGAGCATTTCTCCAAGCTCGATCGCCTGGGGCTGATGATGTACGGCCAGATGACCGCGGGTTCATGGATCTACATCGGCACGCAAGGCATCGTGCAGGGCACCTACGAGACCTTCGTTGAAGCGGGACGGCAACATTTTGGCGGCAATCTCCGGGGCCGTTGGATCCTCACCGGCGGCCTGGGTGGGATGGGCGGCGCGCAGCCGCTGGCGGGCGTCTTCGCCGGCGCATCGGTCCTGGCCGTGGAATGCCAGGCCAGCCGGATCGAGAAGCGGCTGGAGACACGCTATCTCGACTTCCGCGCCGATGATCTGGACACCGCGCTGGCGATGATCCGCGGCACCGACCGGCCAATCTCGGTCGGCCTGCTGGGCAACGCCGCCGACGTGGTTCCCGAACTCGTGCGCCGCGGCGTGGTGCCGGACATCGTGACCGACCAGACCTCGGCGCATGACCCGGTGAATGGCTACCTGCCGGCCGGCTGGACGGTGGGCGAATGGGAGGCGAAGCGCGAGACCGATCCTTCGGCCGTCGCGGCGGCGGCGAAGAAATCCATGGTCGTCCATGTCCAGGCCATGCTGGATTTCCAGAAGATGGGTGCGGCCGTGCTCGACTACGGCAACAACATCCGCCAGGTGGCGAAGGATGAAGGCCTGGCCCGCGCCTTCGACTTCCCGGGCTTCGTGCCGGCGTATATCCGGCCGCTATTCTGCCGCGGGATCGGGCCGTTCCGCTGGGCCGCGCTGTCGGGTGACCCCGACGATATCCGCAAGACCGACGATCGCGTGCGGCAGCTGATTCCGGATGATGCGCACCTCCACCAATGGCTCGACATGGCGCGGGAGCGCATCGCCTTCCAGGGTCTGCCGGCGCGGATCTGCTGGGTCGGGCTGGGGCAGCGGCACCGGCTGGGCCTGGCCTTCAACGAAATGGTCGCGCGTGGCGAGATCGGCCCCGTGGTGATCGGCCGCGACCATCTGGACAGCGGCTCCGTCGCCTCGCCCAACCGGGAGACCGAGGCGATGCGCGACGGCTCGGACGCCGTGTCGGACTGGCCGTTGCTGAACGCGTTGCTCAACTGCGCATCGGGCGCCACCTGGGTGTCGCTGCATCATGGCGGCGGCGTGGGCATGGGGTATTCGCAGCATTCGGGCATGGTAATCGTGGCCGACGGCACGCCCGACGCCGCGCGCCGGCTGAAACGGGTGTTGTGGAACGGCCCGGCCACCGGCGTGATGCGCCACGCCGATGCCGGCTACGACATCGCCCGCGATTGCGCGCGCGAATTCGGGCTGGACCTGCCGAGCCTGTCCCCCTCGGACACCAACTGACCCGCCGGGGCAGCCCGGGCCAGAGCCGCAAGCGGTGTCTCCGATCCAAGGTTGCGCAGCGCGCGGGCTGCGCCAGTATCGCGCCTGGCGCGGACCAAAAGGGATGACCGATGCGTGATGTGACGCCCGGGGGGGCGGGTTTGGAAACGCTGCGCGCGGTCGCTGACGGCAGCCCGCTGCGGCTGGCCGGCGGCTGGCGCGGCCAGGTCGAGGCGAGCCAGGAGGCACTGGCCGCAGCGCTGCGCACCGGCGCGCCGCTCTACGGCGTCAACACCGGCTTCGGCAAGCTGGCGCAGACCCGCATCGCCGACGACGCGCTGGCCGAGTTGCAGCTGAACCTGCTGCGCAGCCATGCCGCGGGGGTGGGCAAGAAGCTGGCGCCGCGCATCGTACGGCTGGTCCTGGCGCTGAAGGCGCTGAGCCTGGCGCGTGGCGCCTCCGGCGTGCGGCCAGCCGTGATCGAGGCGCTGCTGCTGCTGCTGAATCAGGACGTGCTGCCGATCGTGCCCTCCCGCGGTTCGGTCGGCGCCTCGGGCGACCTCGCGCCGCTCGCGCATCTGTCGCTGGTGCTGGTGGGGGAAGGGCGCGCCCTGCTGCGGGGGGTGGAGGTGCCGGCGGCCGAAGCGCTGCGCCGCATCGGCCTGGCGCCGCTGTCGCTCGGGCCCAAGGAGGGGCTGGCGCTGCTGAATGGGACGCAGGTCTCCACCTCCATCGCGCTCGATGCGCTGTTCCGGGCGCGGCGGCTGTTCAGCACGGCACTGGTGGCAGCGGCACTTT
>JACMRO010000532.1 GCA_014376425.1 Rubritepida sp. | reverse complement strand
CGATATTGGGGAAGACGTAGAAGGCGCCCTCGGGCTTGTGGCAGTTGATGCCCGGTGCGGCGTTCAGCATCTCCACCACCAGGTCGCGCCGGTCGCGGAACAGCGCCGCGCGTTCGGCCACCAGCGCCTGCGGGCCGTCGAGTGCCGCCGCCGCCGCCGCCTGGCCCACGGTGGAGACCCCGCTCGTCGCCTGGCCCTGGATGTTGACCATCGCCTTGATCAGGTGCTTGTCGCCGCCGCAGAAGCCGATGCGCCAGCCGGTCATCGCATAGGCCTTCGACGCGCCGTTGACCGTCAGCACGCGCGGCTTCAGGCGGGGCTCGACCTGCGCGATGGTGCAGAATTCGAAGCCGTCATAGATCACATGCTCGTACATGTCGTCGGTCATGATCCAGACATGCGGATGACGGAGCATGACGTCGGCGAGTGCCTGCATTTCGGCCCGTGAACAGGCCGCGCCGGTCGGATTATTGGGGAAATTCAGCAGCAGCCAGCGGGTGCGCGGGGTGATCGCCGCCTCCAGATCCTCCGGCCGCAGCTTGAAGCCGTTATTCTGTGGGCAGCTGACCATGACCGGCACGCCGCCGGCCACCTTCGCCATGTCGGCATAGCTGATCCAGTAGGGGGTGGGGATCACCACCTCGTCGCCCGGGTTCAGCGTCGCCATGAACGCGTTGAAGATGATCTGCTTGCCGCCATTGCCGACCATGATCTCGTCCATCGCGTAGTCGAGCTGGTTGTCCCGCTTGAATTTGCGCTGCACCGCGGCCTTGAGCGCGGGCGAGCCGTCCTGTGCCGGATACTTGGTGTCACCTGACAGCGCCGCCTGGTGCGCGGCCTCGATGGCATGCGACGGGGTGGCGAAGTCGGGCTCGCCGACGGTGAGTGCGATCACTTTGATGCCGCGGGCGGCCAACGCGCGGGCGCGGCCGCTCATCACGGTGGAGGCGGAGACCTGGATGTCGTTCAGGCGTTCGGCAAGCTGCGGCATTAGGGGTCCTCAAAAGCTGCGGGGCGGCCGCAAGCTGGCTGCGGGGCAGAAGCAGGCTAATCCCGCCGCCCATTGCCCACCACCCTCAGCCCGGCGGAAATAAGGGCGTTATGCAGCGCAAACCGGCCAGCGCACTCGCAGCGTCACGGCCACCCCGCGAGCACGGCCCGCACCCGCGCCCGCACCCGCGCCCCCGGGGCTGGGCAGGCGGCTGAAAACCAAACGGGTCGGCGGTATCTTCGCAGGACGGGCGCGTCTCATGCGCAGTCGCCGGCCGCCCGCCTCCGTGATGACGGCGCCGATGCAGCCAGCCAGGCCCGTTTGCAGAGTTCGTGCGCTGCCAGCCACGGGACTTTATCAGCCCTGCCGCCGCCGGGATCTTCCAGCCATTGACCTTCCCATGATGGGAGACCCTATCTTCGCATCATGATTCAACACCTCTCCGTTCAGGGCATGAGCTGCGCCAGCTGCACCGGCCGCGTCACCCGCGCGTTGCTGCAGGTGACCGGCGTTCGGCAGGCGCATGTCAATTTGGCGACCGAACGCGCCGAGATCGAGGGCATGGCGACCCTGCCGGCCCTGCTGCAGGCGGTGGAACGGGCAGGCTTCACCGCCCGGCCGCACATTCAACCGGCGGAACGCGCGGCATCCCGCCGG
>JACMRO010000531.1 GCA_014376425.1 Rubritepida sp. | reverse complement strand
GGCAGCTTCGACAGCCTCAACCCTTTCATCCTGCGCGGCACGCCCGCGGTCGGCATCGGCCCGTTGATCTACGACCCGCTGCTGGTCGAAGCGAATGACGAGCCTTCGGCCGCCTACGCCCATCTTGCCCAGTGGATCGAGGTCGCCCCCGACAAGCTGAGCGTCAGCTTCGAGCTCAATCCCCTCGCGCGCTGGCATGATGGCCGCGCCATCAGCGCCGCCGACGTCCTGTGGACATTCGAGACGCTGCGAACCCAGGGCCGGCCGATCTACCGCGCCTATTGGGGCGACGTGACGCGGGTGGTCGCCGACAATGACCGCCGCGTCACCTTCCATTTCCGCAACGCCGAGAACCACGAGCTGCCCACCATCCTGGGCCAGCTGCAGGTACTGCCGAAACATTGGTGGGAGGGCCGCGACTTCGCCCGCCCCAGCCAGGACATTCCGCTGGGCAGCGGCCCCTACCGGCTGGAACGGTTCGAGAGCGGCCGCGGCCTGACCTACCGCCGCGTGCCCGACTACTGGGCGCGCGACCTGAACACCCGGCGCGGCACCAACAACTTCGACACCATTCGCTACGAGTACTTCCGCGACAGCACCATCGCCTTCGAGGCGTTCAAGGCCGGCCAGATCGACTTCCGCACCGAGAATTCGGCCCGCGACTGGTCGACAGGCTACGACTTCCCCGCCGTGCGCCGTGGCCTGGTGAAGCGCGATACCATCCGGCACGAAATCCCAACCGGCATGCAAGGCTTCGCGATGAACCAGCGCCGGCCGCTGTTCCAGGACCAGCGGGTGCGCGAGGCACTAATCGCCGTGTTTGACTTCGAATGGATGAACCAAAACCTGTTCTACGGGCTCTATACCCGCACGCAGAGCTTCTTCTCCAACAGTGACCTGGCCAGCAGCGGCCTGCCCACGGGCCGTGAGCTGGAGATCCTCGAACCCTTCCGCGCCCAGCTGCCGGCCGCGCTGTTCACCCAGGAAGTCCGCCTGCCGGTCACCGATGGCAGCGGCAACAATCGTGACGGGCTGCGCCGGGCACTGGAACTGCTGCGCGGGGCGGGTTGGACAGTGCGCGACCGCCGCCTGGTCAACGCACAAGGCCAGCCCTTCCGGTTCGAAATCCTGCTGAGCAGCCCGACTTTCGAGCGCATCGCGCTACCCTACGTCCAGTGGCTGCAGCGGCTGGGCATCGAGGCCAGTGTCCGTACCGTGGATCAGGCGCAGTACCAGGTGCGGGTCGATGCCTTCGATTACGACATGACCGTCGATGTGATTGGCCAGAGCTCCTCGCCCGGCAACGAGCAACGTGAGTTCTTCGGCTGTGGCGCCGTGGCCCAGCCGGGCAGCCAGAACGTGACCGGCATCTGCCACCCGGTGGTCGAGCAGCTGATCGAGCAGATCGTCGCCGCGCCGAACCGGGCCGAGTTGCTGGCCCGCACCCACGCCATGGATCGGGTGCTGCTGTGGCAAAGCTACATCATCCCGAACTGGCACCTGCGTGCCTGGTGGCTAGCCTGGTGGGACAAGTTCGGCCGGCCCGAGCGCAGCCCCAAATTCGGGTTGGGCTTTCCAGCCGCCTGGTGGGTTGACCCGGCGCGGGCGGCGGCTTTGGCGGAAGCGCGCCGGAGCCTGTGAGCGCCTACCTCCTCCGTCGTCTGCTGCTGGTGGTGCCGACGCTGTTCGGCATCATCCTGATCAATTTCGCCGTGGCGCAATTCGCGCCGGGTGGCCCGGTGCAGCAGGTGCTGGCGGAGATCCGCACCGGCGCCAACCAGTCGCTGGGGCGCGCCGCCGGCTCGGGCGAGGGTGACACCCGCGCGCCCCGCACGCAGGACGGCAACAGTACCTATCGCGGCGCCCGTGGGCTTGACCCGGCCGTGGTGGCGGAGATCGAGCGCGCCTTCGGCTTCGACAAGCCGGCGCATGAACGATTCTGGATCATGCTCAGCGGCTACCTGCGATTCGACCTCGGCCGATCGCTGTTCCGCGACCGGCCGGTGTGGGAGCTGGTGATCGAGAAGATGCCGGTCTCCATCTCGCTCGGGCTGTGGTCCACCTTGATCATCTATCTGGTGTCGATCCCGCTGGGCATCCGCAAGGCGGTGCGCGACGGCAGCCGCTTCGACGTGTGGACCTCGGCCGCGGTGCTGGTGGGGTATGCCATTCCGGGCTTCCTCTTCGCGGTGATGCTGGTCGTGCTGTTCGCCGGCGGCAGCTTCCTGCAATGGTTTCCGCTGCGTGGACTGGCGACGTCCGGCAGCGAAGCCTGGCCGTTCTGGCAGCGCGCGGCCGACTACGCCTGGCACATGGCGCTGCCCACGCTCGCGCTGGTGATCGGCGGCTTCGCTGGCCTCACCATGCTGACCAAGAACGCCTTCCTCGACGAGATCGGCAAGCAGTACGTGCTCACCGCGCGGGCCAAGGGGGCGGGCGAGAGCCGGGTGCTGTACGGCCACGTCTTCCGCAATGCGATGCTGCTGATCGTGGCGGGCTTCCCGGCCGCCTTCATTGGCATCCTGTTCACCGGCGCGCTGCTGGTGGAGATTATCTTCTCGCTCGACGGGTTGGGGCTGCTGGGCTTCGAGGCGGCGATCCGCAGGGATTACCCGGTGATGTTCGGCACCCTCTACGTCTTCACCCTGCTGGGGCTGGTGATGCAGATCGTCAGCGACGTCTGCTATACGCTGGTCGATCCGCGGATCGATTTCGAGGCAAGGCGATGATCCTCTGGACCCAACCCGATGGCAGCGTGCTGGCCACGCCCCAGCCGGCGCACGCCATCATCGCCGGCCAGCTGATGCGCGCCCTGGCCGACCGGCCCGATCCGTTCGAGCCCGCCATCACCGCCGCCACCGAACATGACTGTCCCTGGCAGCCCTGGGAAACAGTGCCTGAATTCGATGCGGCAACCGGCCTGCCGCGCCAGTTCAACGCCCTGCCGGGCGACCAGCACGTGCCGATGTGGGAGGCCGGCGTGGCCATGGCCTACGCCAATTGGGGCCTGCTGGTGGGCCTGCTGATCGAGCGCCATGGCAGCCATATCTACCGCCTTGGCATCCTGGGCGACCGCATCGCGCCCAGCCCCGCGAGCCTGGCGGCGATGGAAGGCTACATCGCCCGCGAACAGGCCCACAGTGCCGGGATCGGCCCGCGCATCGGCATGGATGAAGCCAGGCTATCGGCGCTCTCCAACCGCTTGGCCCTGGTGGACGGCATCGCGCTCGCGCTGTGCTGGGGGCCGGCCAGCTTCCAGTGCGGCGCTTGCCTCCTGACCCGCACATCGCCGTTTGCTGCCACGCTCGACCCCTGGCCACTCGACACCCCGGCGATGAGCGTGGCGACCGAGGCGCGCATCCTGCCCGCCCGCTTCGCCAGCGAGGCGGCGATGCGCGCGGCCTGGGACGACCTGCCGCGCCGCACCCTGCGCTTCACCCTCTCGGCGGTATGAACCTCACCCCGATCACGCGCCGCCGGCTGGGAAACTTCCGCGCCAACCGCCGCGGATGGTGGTCCTTCTGGATCTTCGCCGTGCTGTTCATGGTGACGCTTTTCGCCGAGCTGGTCGCCAATGACCGCCCCATCGTGGCGCAGGTGGATGGCCGCTGGTTCGTGCCCGTGCTGGTCGATTACGCAGAGAGCGAAATCCTGGCCGACGGCCTGCCGACCGACGCCGACTGGCACGACCCCGAGCTGGAGCGTGCCCTGAGCGAACGGGGCTGGGCGCTCTGGCCGCCCATTCGCTATGCCCATGCGAGCGTGGTGCGCGGCCTCGGCCGCCCCGCGCCCTCGCCGCCCAGCGCACGGAACTGGCTGGGCACGGACGACCAGGCGCGCGACGTGGCCGCCCGCGTCATCTACGGCTTCCGCATCTCCATCCTGTTCGGCTTCACCCTGACCATCATTGCCAGCGCCATCGGCATCGCCGCCGGCGCGGTGCAGGGGTTCTATGGGGGCCTGACCGACCTGCTGTTCCAGCGCTTCATCGAAATCTGGTCCGGCATGCCGCAGCTTTTCCTGCTCATCATCCTGGCTAGCATCATCACGCCCAGCTTCTGGACGTTGCTCATCTTCCTGCTGTTGTTCTCCTGGATGGGGCTGACCGGGGTGGTCCGTGCCGAATTCCTGCGCGGCCGCAACCTGGACTACGTCCGCGCCGCCCGGGCGCTGGGCGTCTCCGACACCAGCCTGATGTTCCGCCACATCCTGCCCAACGCGATGGTGGCCACACTAACCTTCCTGCCCTTCACGCTGTCGGGCTCCGTCACGGTGCTGGCCTCGCTCGACTTCCTGGGCTTCGGCCTGCCGCCTGGCTCGCCCTCGCTGGGCGAGTTGCTCAGCCAGGGCAAGAACAACCTGGCCGCGCCCTGGCTGGCATTCACCGGCTTCGTGGTATTGGGCGGTGTGCTGACATTGCTGATCTTCGTGGGCGAGGCGGTGC
>JACMRO010000530.1 GCA_014376425.1 Rubritepida sp. | reverse complement strand
CGGTTGCATGCCGAACCGTCCGACACCCGCCGCAGCCCGTTTCAGCGCGACCGCGACCGCATCGTCCACTCCCGCGCCTTTCGCCGGCTGCAATACAAGACGCAGGTGTTCATCTTCCATGAAGGCGACCACTACCGCACCCGGCTGACGCATTCGATCGAGGTGGCGCAGATCGCGCGCAGCATCGCGCGGCGGCTGCGTCTGGACGAGGACCTGGCCGAAGCACTGGCGCTGGCTCATGACCTGGGTCACCCGCCCTTTGGCCATGGCGGGGAGGAGGCGCTGAACTCCGCCATGCGCACCCATGGCGGCTTCGACCACAATGCGCAGAGCCTGAAGCACGTGACGCTGCTCGAGCGCCGCTACGCCGCCTTCGACGGCCTGAACCTGACCTGGGAGACGCTGGAGGGCCTGGCCAAACACAACGGCCCGGTGCGGCAGCCCGGCCAGTACATCGCGGAATACGATTTCCGCCACAGTCTGGACCTGACCAGCCACGCCAGCGCCGAGGCGCAGGTCGCCTCGATCGCCGACGACATCGCCTATAACAACCACGATATGGAGGATGGGCTGCGCGCCGGGCTGTTCACCATGGAGGAGGTCGCCGCCCTGCCGCTGCCGGGTGCGGCGCTGGACGAGGTGAAGCTGGAACACCCAGGCGTGGCCGTGCCGCGCCTGTCGCCCGAGATGGTGCGGCGGGTGATTGGCCGGATGGTAGAGGATGTGGTGGCCGAGAGCGGCCGCCGGATCGAGGCTCTGGCGCCGGCCGATGCCGACGCGATCCGCGCCGCCGGCCGGCCGGTGGTCAGCTTCTCGGCCGCGATGACCGAGGCGAACAAGGCGGTACGCGAGTTCCTGTTCGAGCGGATGTACCGGCACTGGCGGGTGAACCGCACGGTCGGCAAGAGCCGCAGGGTTGTTCAGATGCTGTTCCAGCTGCTGCATGGCGGGCCGCAGATGCTGCCGGATGAATGGCGGGTGCGGGCGGGGGATGCCGGGACGCCGCGCGCGGCCCGGGTGGTCTGCGACTACATTGCGGGCATGACGGACCGTTTCGCGCTGGAGGAGTATAAGCGGCTGACGGATCCGAGCGTGCCGGGTTAGGCGATCGTCACGCGGCCGGCCTCCACCCGCGCCAACGGCTCGCGCCAGATCACCTGCGCGGGCGTCACTTCGCGTGCCAGGCGACCCATCCCGCGCAGCTGGTCGATGGCGAGCTGGATGTTGGCGACGCTGTCGGCGGTCAGGTTCATCTTGAACTCCACCTTGGTCATCAGCTCGGCGATAAAGGCGCGGTCCTGCCGCAGGAAGCGGGCGACGTGCCCCGCCGCCTCGGCCGGCTGGGCCGCGATGAACTGCTGCGCTTCCACCATGCTGCGCATGAAGCGGCTCGTGGTCTCCGCATTGGCCTCGGCCCAGCCCTTGTTCATGTAGACGAAGTTGCGCACGATCTGGATCGCGTCGTTGCTCAGCAGGATGCGGGTTCCGGGGATGGCGCGCATGGCCCGCGTCGGCCACGGCTCCCACACCGCGAAGGCGTCGATGTTGCCGCGTTCCAGCGCCGCCACCATCTCCGGCGCCTCGACATTGACGATGGTGTAGTCGGCCGGGTTGAGTTGTAGGCGTGAGACGACCGAGAGCCAGAAGGTTTCGGACCCCGTGCCCCGCGCGACGCCGACCCGCTTGCCGCGCAGGCCGTCCATATTCTCCACGCCGCGGGCGAGCACGCTGATCCAGCGCAGCAGCGCGGTGCCCTCTGCCACGGCCACGACGTTGGGGTCGACCAGATGCGCCGATACGCCGGCCTGCTCCGCGCCATAGGCCGCGTTGATCTGGTTGCCGATCAGGAAGGCCACCATCGCACTGCCCGAGGGACCGGTGTTGACCGTCACGTTCAGGCCGTTGCGGGTGAAGATGCCGGCCTCCCGCGCCACGTAGAAGGGCGCGAAGGAGGGGCCCACGCCGGTCGCGATGGTCATCGCGATGGGGGCCTGAGCGAGGGCCGGAGTCGCCATGGTGGCTGCGAAAAGGGTGCGGCGTTGCATTGTTCGTCTCCTAGATGGTCGGGTTGTAGCG
>JACMRO010000045.1 GCA_014376425.1 Rubritepida sp. | reverse complement strand
GGCCGGCGCTCGCAGCACCGGGAACAGGGCGTAGAGGATCGCGCTCTTGTGGTCGTGATACTCGATCTCGGCCTCGGCCAGCGCGGTCTTCTCGGTCGGGCTCCACATCACCGGGCGCAGGCCGCGATACAGGCTGCCGTTCATCAAAAAGCGGCCGATCTCGCCGGCGATGATCGCCTCGGAAGGAAAATCCATGGTGGCGTAGCGGCCTGCCCAGTCGCCCTCGACACCCAGCCGCTGGAACTCCGCGCTTTGGAACTCCAGCCACTTCGCGGCGTAGGCGCGGCATTCGGCGCGGAACTCCAGCACCGGAACATCGTCCTTGTTCTTCTTCGCCGCGCGGTATTCTTCCTCGACCTTCCACTCGATCGGCAGGCCATGGCAGTCCCAGCCCGGAATGTAGTCGGCGTTGAAGCCGGCCATCTGGGCGGCGCGGTTCACCACGTCCTTCAGGATCTTGTTCAGCGCGTGGCCGATATGCAGCGGGCCGTTCGCATAGGGCGGGCCGTCATGCAGGACGAAGGGCGGGCGGTCGCGCGCGACCTGGCGCAGGCGTTGGTACAGGCCCATCGCCTGCCAGCGCGCGAGCATCGCCGGCTCACGCTTCGGCAGGTCGCCGCGCATGGGGAAGGGCGTATTGGGCAGGAAGACCGTGCTGCGATAATCGCGGGTCTCGGGGATGTCGTTCATCGATATGTTCCAGGGGCGCATGGCCCCGACGGCGTGGCGTGCAGCGCTGACCCGGCCTTCAGGCGAAGGCCGGGCGGCGAATTCGGGGAGGACCGTGCCTGAACGTGCCGGACGATATGCGGGCCAAGGAAAAGCCGGTCAAGCTGGCCCTGTTGGCGGCGAAGGTGGGATTTCCCTGCGTTGCAGCAGTTCATCGTGGCGTATCCGCGCTCCCGCTCAAACTAAAGCAGGTGCGCCCGCAAACTCATGCCGCCAGTTCAGCCACCGCAGCCGCCACCGAAAGCGAGGCCGTCAGCCCCGGGCTTTCGATGCCGAACAGGTTGATGAGGCACGCCTGGCCATGCGCGGCCGGCCCCTGGATGCAGAAATCCTGGCTCGCCACCGCGGGCGGCACGATCTTGGGGCGGATGCCCGAATAGCCGGGCATCAGCGCGTTGTCCGGCAGGCCGGGCCAGTAGCGGCGAATGGCGGCGTAAAAGCCCTCGCACCGCGCCGGGTCCACCTCGTAGTCGATCTCGTCCACCCATTCGACATCGGGTCCGAAGCGCGCCTGGCCGCCCAGGTCGATGGTCAGGTGCGTGCCCAGCCCACCCGCCACAGGCACCGGATAGATCAGCCGCGAGAAAGGATTTTTCGCCCCGGTCAGCGAAAAATAGCTGCCCTTGGCGTAATAGGCGCGCGGGGTGAGCTGGCTCGGCATGCCCGCCAGCCGCGCCGCCAGCTTCGGCGCGTGCAGACCGGCGCTGTTGACCAGAAGCCGTGCGCGCAGGGTCACGGGATCGGCGCCGCCGACATCGATCTCGGCGCCCGCATCGGTCAGCCGGCCGCCCAGCACGGGGGCGTGGAAGACGCAGATCGCACCGGCATTCTCGGCGTCGCCCTGCAGCGATACCATGAAGGCGTGACTGTCGATGATGCCGGTGGATGGGCTCAGCAGCGCGGCGGTGCAGGCCAGCGCGGGTTCCATGGCCTGCGCCTCGGCGCGGCTCAGCAGCGTCAGGTCCGGCACGCCGTTCGCCGCGGCCCGGGCCTGGATGGAAGCGAGGCGCCCCGCCTCATCCTCGCTGGTCGCCACGATCAGCTTGGTGCAGCGGGAATACGGCACGCCGCGTTCGTCGCAATAGGCGTACAGCGCCTGCTTGCCGGCGACGCAGTGCTTCGCCATCAGGCTGCCGGCCGGGTAGTAGATGCCGGCGTGGATCACCTCGGAATTGCGCGAGCTGGTTTCGGTGCCGATGCCCTCGGCGGCCTCCAGGACCATCACCTCGCGCCCGGCCATCGCCAGGGCGCGGGCCACCGCCAGCCCGACCACGCCCGCACCCACCACCACGACATCGACATCTTCCATCCGGCAGCTTTAACCGCGACATTGCCGCAGTAACAGGGGAGCCGAGCGTGGCATTCATCGGCCAATCGATCCGGCGCTTCGAGGATGGTCGCTTCCTGACCGGGCAGGGGCGCTACGTCACCGACATCGACATGCCCGGGGCGCTGCACATGGCGGTGGTGCGCAGCCCGCACGCCCATGCGCGCGTGGTCGCCATCGACACCGGCGCGGCCCTGGCGCTGACGGGCGACGACCTGGCTTGGCACCTGCCCTGCCCGGCGCAGATCGGCGTGCCGATCGCGATGGCCGAACGCCCGGTGCTGGCCCAGGGCGTGGTGCGCCATGTGGGCGAGCCGGTCGCCTTCGTCTTCGCCGAAACGATGCAGGCGGCGCGCGATGCGGCCGAAGCGGTGGTGGTGGAATACGACATGCTTCCCGCCAATGTGGACCCGCTTGCGGCCTTCACCGCCGCCCCGATCCACGCCTTCGGCAACCAGGCCTTCGAATGGCAGAAAGGCGACGCGGCCGCCACCGATGCCGCCTTCGCGCAGGCCGCCCACATCACCCGCCTGACCATCGCCAACCAGCGCGTCACCTGCGCGCCGATTGAGCCGCGCGCGGCCATCGCGCAGCCCGACGGCACGCTGATCGTAAACGGCCAGGCGGTGCACGGGATGCGGCGACAGTTGGCTCAGTGCATGGGGCTCGACGAGGCCGGCCTGCGGGTGGTCACCCCCGATGTCGGCGGCGGCTTCGGGGTCAAGAACGTGCCGTTCCCGGAGCATGCCGGCCTGCTGCACATGGCCCGCGTCACTGGCCGGCCATGCCGCTGGGTGGCCGAACAGACGGATGACTTCGCCGCCTCCGCGCATGGCCGCGGCATGCACAGCCAGGCGGCGCTGGCGCGGGACGGCCTGGGCCGCTTCCTGGCGCTGCGGATCGATGCGGTGGCCGAGATGGGCGCCTATCTCAGCCCCAACGGACCGTCCTGCTGCACCAACGCCGCCGGCACCGCCTTCGGCGGCGGCTATGCCATCCCGGCCATCCGTGCACGCATGCGCGGCGCCTACACCAACACGGCGCCGATCGAGGCCTATCGCGGCGCCGGCAAGCCCGAGGCCAACCACATCATCGAAATGCTGATCGAGGCGGCGGCGCGGCAGCACGGCTTCGACGCCGGCGGGCTGCGCGCCCGCAACCTGATCGCCGGCCATCCGCATGTGACGGCGATGGGCATGACCATCGCCGATGGCCAGTTCCCGGCCAACCTCGCGGCCGCGGAGGCGCTGGCGGACCGCGATGGCTTCGCCGCCCGCCGCGCGGGGGCCCCGGCGGCGGGCCGGCTGCGCGGGCTGGGCGTCACCTGCTTCATGGAGACGGCGCGCGGTGCCTTCGGCGAATGGGCGCGGGCGCGGCTTGGCGCCGATGGCCGGATCGAGCTGGCGCTTGGCAGCCACTCCAACGGCCAGGGGCACGAGACCAGCTTCCGGCAGATCGCGGCCGACCATCTGGGCCTGCCGATGGACAGCTTCGACTATGTGCAGGGCGACACTTCCAAGGTCGCGAAGGGGGGTGGGCACGGCGGCGCCCGCAGCCTGCACCAGGGCGGCCGCGCACTGGTGGAGGCGATGGACGCGCTCATCGAGGCGGCACGTCCGCTGGCGGCGCGGCTGCTGCAGGCCAGCGAGGTGCAGTTCCGCGGTGGCGCCTTCCATGCCGGCGACGCGGCGGTGGCGCTGACCGCGCTGGGGCCCCTCGAGGCCGTGGGCGAGCATGACAGCGCGCTGTGCACCTTCCCGCATGGCGCGCATGTCGCGGAGGTCGAGATCGATGCCGACACCGGCCAGGCGGTGCTGTGCCGCTACATCGCCTGCGACGATTACGGCACCATCGTCAATCCCATGCTCACCATCGGTCAGGTCCAGGGCGGGCTGGCGCAAGGCATCGGCCAGGCGCTGCTCGAACGCATCGACTATGACGGGGATGGCCAGCTGCGCAGCGCGACCTTCATGGACTACACCCTGCCGCGCGCTGCCGACCTGCCGGCGCTGGATGTCCGGCTTCAGCCCGGCTGTCCCGCCAGCGTCAACCCACTGGGGGTGAAGGGGGTAGGCCAAGCGGGCTGTATCGCGGCGCCCCAGGCGGTGATGGCCGCGCTGCTGGATGCAATGGGCGGACAGCCAGTGGACATGCCGGCCACGCCGGAGGCCATCTGGCGCGCACTCAATGCACAGTGATCAGAATGGGTCGGCGCGGTCCTGTCGCAGCAGCAGCCGGAAGGCACCGGCTTGGCGATCATGCCCGGTCACCGCATCGGCGAGCGCATCGAGCCAGCCGGAAAACCATGCTTTGCCCCAGTCCCCGGTATGCGCCATGGGGTTCTCCAGCACCGACATCCCCTCGCCGAAGGCACGCCGGCCCGCCGCATAGGCGTCATCCGTCACGAACAGATCCTGTGGGTCGACATCCTCGGGCATGCGCGGTTGTGGCACGGGGGGGACGCTCGCGTCACGCCCCATCCGCGCGCGAAACCGCGATGGCAAACTGGTAAGCCCGCCTGCCGGCATGGCATGATGCGCGAGTGACCCCGCAATTCCGCCGCATCGCCCTGCTGCTGCCCGCGCTTGGCCTGACCCTCGGCGTGGCCGCGGCCATCTGGTGGGCAACCGCGAGCTGGGTGATGCGCGAGGAGCGTTCGGCCACCGCCATTGCCCTGGCCCGCGCCAACCTGGGTGCCGAGACGCTGGAGCAGCAGCTGCTGCGGCTGCTCGACCAGGTCGACCAGCTGCACGATTTGGTGGTGGCGCGGCAGCGTCTGATCGAGGCCAACGACCAGCCCGGCCAGCTGGCGCTGGAAGGGCAGATCGCCGCCCTGGCGCGGCGCCGCGACGGCGACGTGAACCAGCTCACCATCACCGGCACCGACGGCGTCATTCGCTGGATGGCGTTGCCCGGTAACGCCCAGGTGTTCGAGGGTGACCAGGACCATTTCCGCATTCCGCGCGCCGGCCTGGCCGACATGCACATCTCCGACCAGATCGTGAGCCGGCTGACCGGGCGCTGGGTCATCATGATGTCGCGCGCCATCCGCGACCGGGCTGGCGAGATCATCGGCGTGGGGTCGGTGGCGGTCGACCCGCAGGCGCTATCGCGCCGCTTCGCCGATGTCGGCATCGGGGTGAATGGCATCGCGCTGCTGCTGCGGCGCGACGGCAACATCCTCGCCCATTCGCGGGATGAACAGGCGGGCCGCGCCCAGCGGATGCCGCCGGCGCATCCGGTGCTGGGCGCGCTACGCCTGTCGCGCGGCGGCCAGCTGGAGATCGCCAACCCCGACAATGGCCGGCCGGAGCTGGTCGGATACCGCGCCATCCGCGGCGCGCCGTTGGTGGTTGTGGTCGCGCTCAATGCGGAGCGCGAGCTTGCGGCGGTCGATGGGCTGCGCAGCGCGGCCTTCGTGGCGGCCAGCGTCATCACGCTGCTATCGGCCGCGGCCCTGCTGCTTGGCGTATTGTTCGCCGAGCGCGTGCGGGCGCGCGCGGCGCTGGACGCGGCCCGGGCGGAGCGTGAGGCGGCGCTGGAATCGCTGGCCCAGGGGCAGCGGATGGAGGCGCTGGGGCGGCTGGCGGG
>JACMRO010000529.1 GCA_014376425.1 Rubritepida sp. | reverse complement strand
GGGCGAGGCGCATGGCTGGCTGCCTGGCGACTACGGTTCCAGCGGCGCCTTGCCGCCCTGGCAACAGGACCATTTTGCCTCCGTCACCGCCATCGCGGCGGTGCGCGGCGATGCGGATGCCCGCGCGGTGCTGGACTGGATGGGCAATTTCATCGTCGGCCGCTTTTTGTCCCGCGAACGCGGTTTCGATCCGCATGACGGCGCCGCCTACCTGATCGCAATCAGCCCGGAAAACGCGCGGGACCGCCCTTACCGGAGCTGGTCGGAGATCGCTGGGGCCACCCGGGCCCGCGGCTGGGCAAATGCCGGGGGCTGGGCGAAGACCGAGGGGAATTACGCACAGCTGGCGATCGCGTCATTGGCCGCATTCGTCGACGCGACCGGCAGCGAGGCCGCCGGCCGGGCGCATGGGTGGCTCACTCAGGCGAATGCCCCCTTCACCCAGCGCGCGAACTATGTGAGCGGACCGAAGCTCAGCATCGTGCCGATGGCCCGCCGACGTGGCGCGGGCGGGCGTTGCGCCAGCTGAGCGACCATCACACCACGCGGTGCGGCGGCGGCAGGTCGAATCGCAGCACACAGTCCAGATTTTGCAATGCGCGCTCGCCCATCGCTGCCCGCGTCTCGATGGTGGCGCTTCCCAGGTGCGGCAGCAGCGTCACGTTTTCGAGGCCGAGGTAGCCGGCGAACACCTTCGGCTCGCCGTCATACACATCCAGCCCCGCGGCGCGGGTGTGGCCCGAGGCCAGTGACGCCGCCAGCGCCGCATCGTCCACGCTGTTGCCGCGTCCGGTGTTGATGATGAGGGCGCCGGGCTTCATGCGTGCCAGGCGGGCCGCGTTCAGCCATTTGGTCGTGCCCTCGCCACCCGGTACGTGCATCGACAGCATGTCGACGGCAGCCAGGAAGCCGTCATCGGTTTCGTGGAACACCGCCCCTTGCTCCACCTCGGGCGGCAGGCGGCGCAGGTCGCGGTAATGGATCTCCATGCCGAAGCCACGCGCCATTCCGGCCAGCTTCTGGCCGATGCGCCCGAAGCCCAGGATGCCCAACTTCTTGCCCTCCAGCGTCACCCCCATCAACTGCGTCGGCGCCCAGCCCTGCCACTTGTCGGCGCGGACCATCCGCTCGCCCTCGCCAGCGCGGCGGGCGGCCATGAGAAGCAGCGTGAAGGCAGTCTCGGCGGTGGCGAAGCTCAGCACCTCGGGCGTGTTGGTGACGATGATGCCACGCGCCTTCGCCGCCTCCAGGTCGATGTGGTCGGTGCCGACGGAGAAGGTGGTGATGATCTTCACGCTGGCCGGCAGGGCGGCGATGGCCGGCCCCTTCATCGGGTCGCCGGCAGCGATCAGAACGCCGTCGGCGCGGGCTTCCACTGCGCGCCGCGCAATCTCGGCGCCGTCGCGGAACCAGACTTCGTCGGTCGGGTTGAGCCGCGCATCGTAATCCTGCGCGGCGCGCGCCTCGATGGCGGCGGGCAGCTGGCGGGTGACGAGCAGGACGGGCTTGGCCATGGGCGTTTCCTCGGATTTCGGAGCAACATAACGGCCTGGGCCCGGCTTGCCACCCGCCACCGGCTGTCGGATGTTCCGCCCCGTCAATCAAGGGGCGTGTCGGCATGGAATTGGGTCTCAAGGGCAAGCGCGCATTGGTGATGGGCGCCTCGAAGGGCCTGGGCCGCAGCGTCGCCGACGCGCTGGCGCGCGAGGGCGCACATCTGGTCATCAGCGGCCGCACCCAGGCCACCCTGGACGTGGCGGCGGCGGAGTTGCGCGCGCTGGGCGCGGCCAGCGCCAACGGCATCCCGGCGGACGTGGTCGACAACGCCGCAATGGACCGCCTGGCCGATGGTGCGGTCGCCGCGATGGGTGGCGTGGACATCCTCATCCTCAACCATGGCGGCCCGCCGCCCGGCACCGCGCTGGAGATGGACGAGGCGCTGCTGGCGCCGTGGTTCCAGCGCATCGTGGCCGCCCCCATCCACATCACCAAACGCCTGCTGCCGGCGATGCGCGCGCAGAAATTCGGCCGCATCATCAATGTCGGCAGCACCGGCATGCAGCAGCCCATTCCCAACCTGGTGCTCAGCAACACATTGCGTGCGGCGGTTCTTGGCTACCTGAAGACACTTTCGGCGGAGGTCGCCGGCGACGGCGTGACGGTGAACGTGGTGGCCCCCGGCGCCATCCGCACCGACCGCAGCCTGGAGACCGCCGCCAGCCTGGGCGCCAAGACAGGCAAGAGCATCGACGAGGTGATCGCCGAGCGCAGCAAGACCATTCCCGCGCAGCGCTACGGCACGGCGGATGAATACGGCCCCCTGGTGGCCTTCCTTTGCGGCGTGCCGGCGGCCTACATCACCGGCGAGATCATGCGCGCCGATGGCGGGATGGTGCGCGGCTTCTGATGAACCTGGTTCCGGACACGGCACTGGCGGCGCGGCTGTTCGACACGCTGCGTGAGCGCAGCTTCGACGGCGTGGGCATCACTCGGGTGGCCTACGGCCCGGGCGAGGCCATGGCGCATGCTTTGCTGGCCGAGGAGGCCGGGGCACTAGGGCTTGAGCGGCGGGTGGACCCGATCGGTAACCAGTACCTCACCCTGCCCGGTGCCGATCGGGCGCGGTTGCCCATCGTCATCGGCAGCCACCTCGACAGCGTGCCCCAGGGCGGCAATTTCGACGGGGCGGCGGGGGTGTTGGCCGGGCTGGCGGCCGTGGCCGGCTTGGTGCGGGCCGGTTACCAGCCGGCGCAGGATGTCACCGTCATGTGCATCCGGGCCGAGGAGGCCGGTGCCTGGTTTCCGACCAGCTATCCCGGCAGCCGGGGTGCGCTGGGCATGCTGACCGCCGCCGACCTGGCGGTGCGGCGGCGCGATTCGGGCCGCACCCTGGCCGATCACATGCGGCAGGAAGGCTTCGATCCTGCCTTCGCCGAACGCGGCGAGCGTGCCGTGCAGGCCGCCGCCTTCCTGGAACTGCACATCGAACAGGGGCCGACGCTGGAGACTGCGGGCGTGCCCCTGGGCATCGTCACCGGCATCCCCGGCAGCCGGCGGTTTCGCGCCGCCCGCGTGCTGGGCGAGTACAATCACTCCGGCGCCACCGCGCGGAAGTACCGGCGTGACGCGGCGGTCGCGCTGGCCGAGCTGGTGTATCGCCTCGACGCATACTGGGTCGAAATGGAAGCGCGCGGCCACCACCTCGTCTGCACCTTCTGCGAGATGGCGACGACGGAGGAGGCCGGCTTTACCAAGATCGCCGGCGAGGCACGCTTCTCGCTCGACATCCGCGCCGTGGACATGGCGGCATGCGACGCCATGGTTGCGCGGCTGCACGGGCTGGTGGCGGAGATCGAGGCGCGACGCGGCGTCCGGTTCGAACTCGGCGCCGAGAGCGGCAGCGCGCCGTCGGTAATGGATGCCGCCATCCGTGCCGGTCTGGCGCGGGCGGCGGATGCACGGGCGGTGCCGTACATGGCGATGGCCTCGGGCGCCGGGCATGACGCGGCGGCCTTCGCGGCGGCCGGCATCCCGGCAGCGATGCTGTTTGTGCGCAACCAGAATGGCAGCCACAACCCGCACGAGGCCATGGCGCTGCCCGACTTCGACCTGGCTTGCCAGGTGATCACCAAATGGCTGCAGGAAGTAACGGCATGACGGGTCTTGCGCGGGTGGCGGCGGATATCGGCGGCACCTTCACCGGCGTGGCACTGGGACGCGATGGCGAGCGCTGGTCCGCCACGGTGCTGACCACCACCGCGGCCCCCGAGGAAGGCGTGCTGGAGGGGGTGCGCGTGGTCCTGGCCCGCGCCGGGCTGGCGGCGGCCGATGTGGCGCTCGTCATCCACGGCACCACGCTGGCCACCAATGCCATCATCGAGCGGAAGGGCGCGCCGACCGGCTTCATCACCACCGCGGGCTTCCGCGACGTGCTGGCCCTGGGCAATGAGAGCCGGTACGACCAGTACGACCTGAACATCGACCTGCCCGCGCCGCTGGTGCGCCGCCGCCATCGCGTCACCGTGACCGAGCGGCTGGACAACACCGGCCGCGTGCTGCTGCCGCTGGACGAGGCGGCGGTGGCTGAGGCGGTGCGCTTCCTGCGCGACGAGGGCATGGCATCGCTCGCCATTGGCTTCCTGCACGGCTTCGTCAATCCGGTGCATGAGCGGCGCGCGGCCGCGGTCGCGCAAGCTGAATGGCCGGGCGTTCAGGTGTCGCTGGCCAGCGAAGTAAGCCCCGAAATGCGCGAGTGGGAGCGCTTCTCCACCACCGTCGCCAACGCCTATGTGCAACCGCTGATGGCGGGCTACCTGGCGCGGCTGCGCGCCGGGCTCGACGCGATGGGCGTGGGCGTGCCGGTCTTCATGATGCTGTCCGGCGGCGGGCTGACCGGGATCGAGACGGCAGCGAAGTTTCCCATTCGCCTGGTCGAGAGTGGCCCGGCCGGGGGTGCCATCTTCTCGGCCTTCGTGGCGCGGCAGAAGGGGCTGCCGAAGGTGCTCAGCTTCGACATGGGCGGCACCACCGCCAAGGTCTGCCTGATCGACGACTACGCGCCGCAGGCCAGCCGCAGCTTCGAAGTGGCGCGGATCGGGCGATTCCAGAAGGGTTCCGGGCTGCCGCTGCGCATTCCGGTGATCGAGATGGTGGAGATCGGCGCCGGCGGCGGGTCGCTGGCGCATGTGGATGGGCTCGGGCGCATCCAGGTCGGCCCCGAGAGTGCGGGCGCGACGCCGGGTCCGGCCTGTTACGGGCGCGGCGGGACGGCGCCCGCGGTGACTGACGCGAACCTGCTGCTCGGTCGCTACGACGCCGCGAATTTCGCCGGCGGCGCGCTGAGCCTGCACCCCGGCCCGGCCGAGGCCGCGATGCTGGCGGCAGTGGGCCGGCCGATGGGGTTGGACGCGCCGATGGCGGCGCTGGGCGGGGTCGAGATGGTGGACGAGAACATGGCCAATGCGGCGCGCGTCCACGCCATCGAACCCGCCAAGACCTATGAGGGCCGCACGATCGTGGCCTTCGGCGGCGGCGGGCCGGTGCATGGCTATCGGGTG
>JACMRO010000528.1 GCA_014376425.1 Rubritepida sp. | reverse complement strand
GCAGCTTGTAGTCCAGGTTGACCAGCGGCTCGTCCAGCAGCATTAGCGGCGCACCTTTGGCCAGTGCCCGGGCCAGCGCCACCCGCTGCTGCTGGCCGCCAGATAATTGCGCCGGCCGGCGCCGGCCGAGCGCTTCCAAGCCCACCAGCGCCAGCAGCTCCGCCACGCGCGCATTGCTGTGGGTGCCGGCACGGCGCAGGCCGTAGCCGACATTCTCGGCCACCGTCATGTGCGGGAACAGCGCGTAGGACTGGAACATCATGGCGCAGGGCCGCGCGCGCGGCGGCAGGCCGGCCATGTCACGCCCGCCGATCTCGATGCGCCCGCCATCTGCCGCCTCGAACCCCGCCACCAGCCGCAGCAGGGTGGACTTGCCCGACCCCGAGCCGCCGAGCAGCGCCAGGAACTCGCCGGCATGCACTTCGAGGTCGAGCCCGTCCAGCGCCACGGCGGTGCCGAAGCGTTTGCTCAGGCCGGTGATGCGCAGGCTCAACGCCCGGCCCTGAACCGGGCCCAGGCCCGGGCGCGTGCCCGCTCCACCGCCGGCGCCGGTGTGCCGGGCAGGAAGGCTCCGGCCAGCGCCGCGGCGGCGGGATAGACCGAAGGGTCCTGCCCCACCTCGGGCCGCATCAGCGCCCGCGCCGCCGGCACGGCGTTGGGATAGCGCACCAGGTTGCTGATGCCGGCCATCGTCGCGGGTTCCAGCAGGAAGTTGATGAAGGCATGCGCCGCCGCGGGGTTGGGCGCATCGGCCGGGATCGCCAGCATGTCGAACCACAGCTGCACCCCCTCCCGCGGCGCGGCGTAGGATATGGCCCAGGGCCGCCCTGCCTCGCGCGCCCTGGCGGCGGCCTGGATCACGTCGCCCGAATAGGTCAGCGCCACGCAGAGCTCGCCATTGGCAAGGGCATCCACCAGCGAGGCCGCGTTGGGAATACTGCGCAGATGCGGCCGGATGGCCTGCAGCGCCACCTCGGCGGCCGCCAGGTCGGCCGGGGCTGCGCTGTCCTGGGGGCGGCCGAGCGCGCGTAAAATGCTGGGCAGCACGTCCGTTGCGCTGTCCATCACCGCGATGCCGCAGGGTGCCAGCCGCCGGGCATGCGCGGGGTCCAGCAGCAGCTGCCAGGAATCGCGCGGCGCAGCGGGCGCCAGGGCGGCGATCCGGTCTTCCCGCAGGCCCAGCCCCACCGTGCCCCACAGATAGATCGCCCCGTGGCGGTTGCCCGGATCGACCGGCGCCACACGGGCCATCAGCCCGGCGTCGAGCTGCGCCAGGTTGGGCAGCAACGTCTTGTCCAGCGGCCGCAACGCCCCGGCCCGGACCAGCCGCGCGAAGCTGGGCTCGGAGGTCGGCACGACGACATCGAACCCGGACCGCCCGGCCGACAGCCGCGCCTCCAATGTTTCCAGGCTGTCATACACGTCGTAGCGGATGCGGATGCCGGTTGCGGCCTGGAAGCGCTCCAGCGCGGCGGGGTCGATGTAGTCCGCCCAGTTGAACACGTTCAACGGGGCAGGCTGGGCCCAGGCGGCGCCACAGCCCAGCAGGAGGATGGTCAGCCAACGGCGCATGGACGGGATGTTCGGGGCTGCACGGGGAGCGTCAAGCCCCAGCCCCGCGACAGGTATATTTCCCTTGACAGTAGAAGGATTGTATTGCTAGAGCCGCCTGGTCAACGGGCGAATTGCGCCCACCCCCCACCCACCCCGCCGGCATCCTCCCCTGGACGCCGAG
>JACMRO010000527.1 GCA_014376425.1 Rubritepida sp. | reverse complement strand
GATGTTTCGGAAAGCTTAGCAAACAACTCGGTGGCTTTGGCCGGACCGGCCTGCATCAGGCTTCGAAGTGTCATGAAATAGGTCCCTGTTATGTCTGCTTATTACGTTCGGGCGCCACTTATACCAATCCGCTTAAAGAGTGACACACGCCCACTCGCGGCTGCCGATGGAGCGTATGCGTTCGGGATCGTCGATCAGGAAGTTCCAGGCCTGTCTGCAAGCGTCGACGATATCGTCATAGGTGTCCCAGAGCCGGGCGCAGAGCTTGTTTTGTCGCAGGTAGTCCCAGACGTTTTCCATCGGGTTCAGCTCGGGACTGTAGGGCGGCAGGGAGAGCAGGGTGAGATTGGCCGGCACCTCCAGCTGCTTGCCCCGCTGATGCCAGCCGGCCCCGTCGCAGATCAGGACGGCGCGCGCACCTGGCGCTATTTGCGTGCTGATTTCCTGCAGGTGGAGGTTCATCGCCTCGGTATTGGCATGGGGCACGATCATCGCAGCGCCGACGCCGCGCGCGGGACAGATCGCGCCGAACAGGTAGGCGGAGGTATGGCGGTTGTCGTGCACCATCAGCGGCCGCGAGCCGATCGGCGCCCAGATATAGGCGTGGGTTCCTTTTTGGCCGACCCTGGCTTCATCTTGGAACCAGATCTCGATCGGCGTGCCGGCCGTGGTGTTCAACAGCGCCGTGCGGACCAGGCTGGCGAAGTTTTTTTAAAAGTCGCCTCCGCATCGGCATCCTTCTTCGGATGCACCGGGCGGGGCTGCAGCCGGGTCAGGCCAAGCTGATGCAGCCATTTGCCGATCGTGCTCTCATGCACCTCGACGGAAAACCGCCGCGCCACCTCCGCCCGCAGGTCGACGCACCGCCAACGGACGACGCGATCGGTCGCCGGATCGGGGCCACGGATCACCAGGTCACGCAGTTCAGCCTTCTGCTGCTTGGTCAGGTACGGCTCCCGGCCAGGACTTTGCCGGGATTTCAAGCCCTCGATGCCCGCCGCGTTGTAACGATGCACCCAGTCGCGCAAGGTCTGCCGATCCATGCCATTGAGGGCGGCCGCTTCGCTGCGTGACCGGCCCTCCAGCACCAGCGCCAGGGCCAGCATCCGGCGCACCTGCGCGCCATCGATGCATTTGCCCGCCAGGGCCCGCAACGCCGCACTGGTGTGGTCCGTGCAGGTAACCTTCAATGTCGCGCCCATCGATCGCCCCGACCAAATTGCTTGCTCAGGGCATCGAATCAGATTTCTGCAACTCGGAGAATCCCAACCAGAGAGTCAGGGACAACGCGGGTTGGTATAAGGCGGAGAGGTGGGCGAGAATTAGGTTGACGCGGTCACGGGGACTTCGATTCGCTGGGTGTGTGACCTGCGCCCCCGACCTCGCCAAGCTGACCGTTGCCGAGAAGGACGCGCTGATCCTGTCGCTGTTGCCGGTGGTGTGGCAGCTGGAGCAGGCACTGGCGCGGATCGCCGAACTGGAGGCGCGCAACGCCGAGTTGGTGGCGCGCCTCGCGCAGTTGGAGCGGCCGGGCAAGACGCCGGAGAACTCCTCGCTGCCGCCCTCGAAGGGCCAGAAGCCGGACGGCCCCGCCCCTGGCGCCAGGCCGCCGCGCAAGGGCCGCCCCGGTGCCGGCCGCGCGCTGGAGCCGCATCCCGACCGCATCGTCGAG
>JACMRO010000526.1 GCA_014376425.1 Rubritepida sp. | reverse complement strand
GCGGGGGGCTGGGCGCGGCCCCACCCCCCGGACGGCGGCCTGGCCGCCCCCCCCCGCGCCGGCCCCGCAGTGCTGGCCCTGTTCATGGCTCTGGCGGCGGCGGAGATGCTGGGCCTGGTGCCGCGCGCTGGCACCGCGCTCGCCGCCGCCGGCGCCGCCGCCCGTCGCCTCTTCACTCTGGCCGATACCCCCGCGCCGGTTGCCGAACCCACCATGTCGGCAACCGGGCCGGCAGCTCGGCCGGCCGGCCACGCCGTGCGCTTCGAAGGCGTGGCCTTCGCCTGGGCACCCGACCGCCCGGTTTTCACCGGCCTCGACCTGGAATGGCGCGAGGGCGAGCGGCTGGCGCTGCTCGGCCCCTCCGGCGCCGGCAAGTCCTCCGTCGCCGCGCTGCTGCTCAAGCTGGCGGCGCCGCAGGGCGGGCGGATCACCCTGGGGGGTGTCGACCTCGCCCAGCTGCCAGCCGCCGATGTACGGCAGACCATTGCCTGCCTGAGCCAGGATGCCCGCATCTTCGACGCCACCATGGCCGAGAACCTGCGCATCGCCGCCCCCGCGGCGCCCGATGCGGCGCTGTGGCGCGTGCTGGCCCAGGTCGGCCTGGCCGAGCTGGTGCGCGCGCTGCCGCAAGGCCTCGACACGCCCTGCGGCGAGGGCGGCGCGCGCTTCTCCGGCGGCCAGGCCCGGCGTATCGCCCTGGCCCGCGCGCTGCTGCCGGCAGCCCCCCTGCTGGTGCTGGACGAGCCGACCACCGGCCTGGACGCGGAGACCGAGCGCGAGTTCCTCGAAACCCTGGAGGCCGCGACGCGCGGCCGTTCCGTCCTGCTGATCACCCACCGGCTGGTGGGCGTGGAAAAGCCCGACCGGGTGCTGCGGTTGGCGCGCGGGCTGGCGCTGCCGGCGGCGGGCTAGGGGAGCGCGCCGCACCGCCGTTTCGGCTCCAGCCGCCGCCACCGCACCGGCGAAGCTTCCTCCCTGGCAGCGTTTCAGCGGGTGACGAGGAAGGTCCGGATCCGTTCCCACAGCGGGCTTGCGAATTCCAGCACATGGGCGCCGCGCAGCCCGTAGGGCGCCGCCGCCAGGTCAAGGCAGCGGAAGCCGCCCACCGGCACGTCGACGTTGCGCGGTGTATCCAGCTTCTCATGCGAATTCGTCAGCAGCGCCCAGCGGAAGCGCGGCAGGATCTTCGCCGCAAATTCCATGATCGTCGCATCCGGCAGATGCTGCAGCACGTCCTTCATCAGCAGCAGGTCGCCGCCCGGCACGCCCTCCAGCGTGGCCGGCATATCGGCGAAGCGCAGGCCCGGGCCGCCGAAACGCTCCCGGTTGGCCGTTACCAGCGTGGGCACCACGTCCAGCCCCAGATATTCGATGCCATCGAAATTCATCAGCCGGGAGAACTGCCAGTCGCCGCAGCCGATATCGACCACGCTGCGCACCCCGTTCAGCCGCATGAAGCTGTCCACGAAGGCGCGGTAGGGCGTGGTGTGGAAGGCGTCCGACCCGGCGCCGGAATGGCCGCCCCAGTAGGACGTAGTGCTCACATACTGCTGGCGGAACACTTCGCGGTCGGGCGGCAACGGCTGGGCTCCTTGTGGCGCCGCACTGCCGCTGTCAATCGGCCCCCACTGGCTAAACCCCGGCTGGCGATGCCCCGGCCGAGCCCCTACATGGCAGACGACATGTCAATCCAGCTCGACCAGCCCCCCACCCTGCACCCCGGCAAGTTCAGCGACCCGCTGCGCACGCTGCGTGGCGAGCCCCGGGCACAGGTCGCCTTTGGCGGGTTGCGCACCCTTTGGGTGAACACCGGCACGTTGTGCAACATCACCTGCGCCAGCTGCTACATCGAGAGCAGCCCACGCAACGACGCCCTGGTCTACTTCAGTGTGGCCGAGCTGCGCGCCTTCCTCGATGAGGCGCAGGGGCGCGGCGAACCGCTGGAAGAGGTCGGCTTCACTGGCGGCGAGCCTTTCATGAACCGTGACCTGCCGGCGATGCTGGAGGAGGTTCTGGGCCGCGGCCTGCGCGCCCTGGTGCTCACTAACGGCATGAAGCCGATGCGGCAGCATGAGGCGGCGCTGCTGCGGCTGCGCGGCGAGCGACTGACCTTGCGCGTCAGCCTCGATCATTTCGACGCGGCCATCCACGATGCCGAGCGTGGCGCGGGCAGCTTCGCAATCGCCATCGACGGGCTTTCCTGGCTATCGGTTCAAGGTTTCCGCACCCATGTCGCCGGCCGGGCCGGCTTCGCATCCCCCCCCGGCACCGGCGACGCCGCCATGCGGGCCGGCTTCCACGCCATCTTCGCAGCCTACGGCATCCACATAGCCGCGGACGACCCGGTGGCCCTGATGCTGTTTCCGGAGATGGATGCGCGGCGGGATGTGCCGGAGATCACCGAAGCGTGTTGGGGCATCCTGGGCAAGTCGCCCGACAGCCTGATGTGCGCCAGCGCGCGCATGGTGGTGAAGCGGCGCGGTGCCGCCGCACCCGCCGTGCTGGCCTGCACCCTGCTGGCCTATGATTCGCGGTTCGAGCTGGGCGGCACCTTGGCGGAAGCCGCGCGACCCCTGGCGCTGAACCATCCGAATTGCGCCACCTTTTGCGTGCTCGGCGGCGCCGCCTGTTCCCGTTGACGCCGCGCGGCGTCGGGGGCATGGCAGGATACCGAAAAGCCCTGGAGATTCGCCCATGTTCCGCCGTACCCTGCTGCTCGCTTTGCCGTCCCTGGCGCTCGCCGGCTGCGTCGGCATGTCGCCCGGCACCGAACAGCCCACCATCGTCTTCTTCAACGCCGACAGCGCGGCGCTCGATGAGACGGCGGTAGGGCTGCTCCGCTCCGTGGCCACCCGGGCCGCCCGCCGCCCTGAGGCGCCGGTGCGCGTGCTGGGCTTCGCCGGCCCGACCGGCGGCCAGGCTTTCAATACGGCGCTTAGCCGTGCCCGGGCCGAGCATGTGGCGACCCTGCTGACCGAGGCCGGTGTGGCCCGCAGCCGCATCCGCGTCGGCAGCCGCGGCCCGGTGCCGTTCGAAATGGCCGAGCAGGAGTCGCGCCGGGTCGAGATCCGCATCGGGGAGTGAACCCTGGGGAAGTAGACCCTGGAGGAGCGCGCCCTGGGGAAGTGAACCCTGGGAAAGCGGGTTCTAGGAAATCTAGTCTTGGCAAGGCGGGTTCTGGGGGATTGATCGCCGAACCCGAACAGATCCTCCGCCAGGTCTTCGGTTACGCCGCCTTCAGGCCGCAGCAGGCGGAGATCGTGGCGCATGTGATCGCTGGCCGCTCCGGCCTGGTGCTGATGCCGACCGGCGGTGGCAAGAGCCTGTGCTTCCAGGTGCCGGCGCTGTGCATGCCCGGGCTGGCGGTCGTCGTATCGCCATTGATCGCGTTGATGGAGGATCAGGTCGCGGCCCTGCGTCAGCAGGGCGTGGCCGCCGCCGCATTGCATTCTGACCTGGATGACGACGCGCGGCGCGACATCCGCCGGGACATGGCGGCGGGCACCTTGAAGCTGCTCTATGTCTCGCCCGAGCGGCTGCTGATGGACGGCACGCTGGACGGGCTGGACCGGCGCGAGTTGGCGCTGTTCGCGATCGACGAGGCGCATTGCGTCAGCCAGTGGGGGCATCATTTCCGGCCCGAATATCGCGGCCTGCGGGTGCTGGCGGAGCGTTTCGCCCATGTGCCGCGCCTGGCGCTGACGGCGACGGCCGACGCGCGCACCGTGGACGACATCCGCGACCAGCTGAGCCTGCAGGACGCGCCGGTGTTCCGCGGCGGTTTCGACCGGCCGAACATCTTCATCCGCGCTGCACCGCGTGAGCAGGAACGGGCGCAGCTGCGCAGCTTCATCACCCGTGTCTCGGACGGCCGTGGCGCCGGCATCGTCTACTGTGGCAGCCGCGCCAAGACCGAGAGCACGGCCGAGTGGATGCGCAAGGACGGGCTGGACGCGCTGCATTTCCACGCCGGAATGGACGGCGCGGATAAGCGCGCGCATCACCGCCGCTTCGCCCGCGGTGACGCCGTGGTGATGTGCGCGACCATCGCCTTCGGCATGGGCATCGACCGGCCCGACGTGCGCTGGGTGGCCCATACCGACCTGCCGAAATCGCCCGAGAGCTGGTACCAGGAGATCGGCCGCGCGGGCCGCGACGGGCTGCCGGCCGAGGCACTGCTGCTCTACGGCGCCGGCGACATCGCGCTCGCCCGCCACCGCATCGCCGAAAGCCCGGCGAGCGACGAGCAGAAGCGTATCGAGCGGCAGCGGCTGGAGGCCATGGTGGCGATCGCCGAGGCGGCGACCTGCCGGCGGCGCATCCTGCTGCGCTGCTTCGGCGACGACCTGGAGCAGGATTGCGGCCAGTGCGACGTCTGCGCCCAGCCGCCCCGGCTGTGGGACGGCACGGTCGCGGCGCAGAAACTGATTTCCGCCGTGCTGCGCACCGGCCAGCGCTTCGGCGTGGCGCATCTGATCGACGTCCTGCGCGGCCGGCTGACCGACAAGGTGGCGCAGTTCGGCCATGACAAGCTGCCGACCTTTGGCGTCGGGAAGGACATTTCCGAACCGACATGGCGCGGCGTGGCCCGGCAGCTGGTGGCGCATGGCGCGCTGGATGTGGCGGTGGAGAACCATGGCGAGCTGCTGCCGACCGAGGCAGCGCGGCCGATACTGCGGGGCGCCACGCCGCTGATGCTGCGCGCAGACGTGATCGAAACCGGCCCGGCCCCGGCGCGCGAGCGCGAACGCGCGCCCGCTGTCAGCAGCGACAACCCCGCCTTCGACGCGCTGCGGGAATGGCGCAAATCCGAGGCGAAGAGCCAGGGCGTTCCGGCCTACGTCATCTTCCACGACCGGACGCTGGCGGAAATCGCCGAGCGCATGCCGGCCGATCTGGACGATCTGGGCGAGGTGCCGGGCGTGGGTGCGAGCAAGCGCGAGCGTTATGGCGCCGCCGTGCTGGAAGTCCTGGCGCGCGGCTGAGAAGCCGCTGCCAAAGCTAACCCATGGCAGTCGCCAGCGTGAGGGCTTCGCCCGCCCCAGGGCGGGGTGAACGTCATCGGGGTGGGGTGATCTGCCACGGCAGGCCTGGCGGCAAGCCGCCGGGGATGGCGATCTCGGCTACAGGCTCGCGCATGCCGGCGAGCGGCTGGTATAGCCCCGGGTGGCGCCGGCGGGCCAGGGCGGGCGGCTGGCGGGCGAACACGCCGCCGGCGTTGATGGGTGAGCCGAGCAACGGCACGCCGAGCGACAGTACCGCCGCCACCGGCAGGGAAAGCACCACCTGTTCGCGCCCGGCCTCAAACCGGTCCAGCGCCGCGGCGCGGCCGGCGGTGGGCCAGAAATACACATGGGCGTTGATGAAGCGCCGGTAGGCCTCGCAGTCCACCCCCTCAGCCAGGCGCGGCCCGAGCGTCGCGTCGCGCAGCCATTGGCGGCGTAGCGTGGCCTGGCCGTGCTCGGGGTGCTGCAACGTCACGTACCGGTCGCGATTGCGGCTGAGCAGGACAGGATCCGCGCCGAAAAGCGCGACCAGCCGTTCCGCGCTGAGCAGACCGTGCCGGAGGATGAGGGGCAGCGAGGCAGCGTCGGTGACGTGCCAGAGCCGGGCTTCAGGGCGCAGCAGCGCCCGCGCATTTACCCCATCCCCAGCACATCCTTCATGTCATACAGCCCGGCCGGCCGGCCGCTGGCCCAGCGCGCCGCCCGCACCGCCCCAACCGCATAGGCGCCGCGGTCGAAGCTGCGATGGCCCAGCGTGATGTGCTCGCTGCCGGCGGCGAATATCAGCGTGTGCTCGCCCACCACCTGGCCGCCGCGCAACGCCGCGAAGCCGATGGCCCCGGTGCGGCGCGGGCCGGTGTGGCCGTCGCGGCCGCTTTCCATATCAAGCGGCATGCCGCGGCCGCGGGCGACGGCACGGCCCAGCGCCACGGCGGTGCCCGAGGGTGCGTCCACCTTCTGGCGATGGTGCATCTCGACGATCTCGGCGTCGTATTCCACCGCCGGCAGGGCGGCGGCCATGCGTTCGGCGATGGCGAAAAGCAGGTTCACCCCGGGGGCGAAATTGGCGGCGTAGACGATGGGCACGGCGCGCGCCGCCTCGGCCACTGCCGCCTCCTCCGCCGCCGACAGCCCGCTGCTGCCCAGGGTGAGCGGCTTGCCCGCCCGGGCGGCCGCAGCGGCGTGGCCAGCGGCGGCGTGCGCGTGCGTGAAGTCGATCACCGCGTCGCTGGCGGCGAACAGCGCGTCGACATCTTCGCCGCGGCCGGTGCCGCCCGCCAGGGCCATGCCGGCCGCCGCGACCTCGCGCGTCAGCAATTGCCCCATGCGCCCCCTGATGCCGGTGATGCCGATGCGCATGGCGCCGCCTTTCATTCGAATCGCGCGGAGATAAGCGCGAAGCCGACGCGATGCGCAATCGGCCCCAGGCCGCGACGCTGCGGGTCCACCGGCCGCGGGACGTCGAAGGCGATGCGCACCGGGCCGGGCGGCAGCACGAGGCGCAAGGTGGCGTCGGCCAGGTCGGGCAGGGTGGCATGCGTGACGGCGCCGTTGATACGGATGGCGATGCGGCGCGTCCCGCCGGGGTTCAGCGCCACGCCGCGCAGGGTCAGCGCCAGCGCGCCGCCGCCGGGGGGCAGCAGCAGCGTGCTGCGTGGCCCGGCATTCCAGGCGCCCGCCCAGCCATGTGCCTGGAAGGGATGCAGTGCCTGGGCAGCCACCTCCTCGCCGCGCGGCGGCAGGGGGGGCGGCGGGCTGGCCGCCAGCGGCGTGCCCAGCCCGGCGCCGCACAAGGCCGGTCCCGTGCCAATGCAGCCGGCCGGCCCCAGCAGCCGGCCATCCAGCCGGGCCGCGAATGCCGGCTGCAGCACCAGCAGCACCTCACCATCGCGCAGCGGCTCCTCCATCGCGTCGCTGGCGGCGGATTCGCAGCCGAAGCCGGGCGGCATCCGCCCCGCGGCGACGCTGGAGACCGGTACGCCGGCCCGCACCGCGACCAGGATGAGGCTCTGCGCCAGGTCGCGCTCGGCGCCCTCCACGCAAGGCGGGGCGGGCAGGATGGTGAGGCGTTGGGCGGTGGCCACCGCCTGCACGAATGCCGCCGGCGGCGGTGCGGCGCCCGGGCTTGCCAGCATGGCCTGTGCCCGGGCGCGCAGCGGCCCGGTATCCTGCCACTGCAGCGCTACGGCCAGCACCGCCAGCGCGGCGAAGCGCGCCGGCCGCAGCCGCGTGGCCAGCGCCGCCACGGCGAAGACCAGCGCCGCGTAGCCCACTGGCCAGAACAGCCGGCCGGAGGCGCGGACGGCGCCGAACACCTGCTCCCAGGGTCGCAGCCCCAGATCGAGCAGCAGCACGGGCCCGGCATAGACCCGGCTGCTCAGCGCCAGCGCCGTCAGCCCCGCCAGCACAGCCAGCAGCGACCAGGACCATCGGGGTGGCCGGTGCCAGCCCAGCGCCAGCAGCACCAGCAGCCCGGCGCCGAGGTAGTTGAAGCCCTCATACTGCCCGCCCGTCGCGTCCAACATCGGGCCGCCGAACAGGCCGGAGAGCTGCGGCACAACGGGCGAGAGCAGATTCATCGAAAAGCGGCCGAAGCCCCGATCCGCCGCGCCGGCGCCAAAAAACCCGGCCAGCGCCATCAGCACGGCCAGGCCGCCCAGCAATCCACCCAGCACGGCCGCCTGGCGCCAATCCCGGCGGCTCAGCGGCACCGCGCATAGCAGCGCCGTCGCCATCACCAGCAGGTATGGGTGCACGAAAGCGCCCAAACCCAGCGCCAGCCCTGCCATGCGCCAACCCGGCTCGCCACGCAGCAGTCGCAGGGTGGCGCCCAGCGCCAGCAGGATGATGAAATGGCCGCACAGATTGGGGTGCATCGGCTGGAACCACAGGCTGGGCATCAGCGCCGCCAGCGCCGCTACCGCCAGCGCCGGCACCAGGCGCCGCTCCCCCAGGCCGCGCAGCGCGTAGACCGCGGCCAGGGGCTGCAGCAGGAAGCAGGCGAAGAGCCAGGCACCCAGCAGGTTGTGCGGCCCCCCCGGCAGCAGCCGGGCCAGCAGCGACATCGCGGGATTGGCATCCACCAGCATGGCGTTGATGCCGTCGGGTGGCATCAGCGTGCCGATGCGGAAAAGTGGGAAGCGCCAGCCATCCATCTGGAAGGCCAGGTGGCCGATCAGGCTCTGCGCCACATCCTGCGACGGGGCCAGCCACCAGCCCCGACCGACCACCATGTCCCACGGCAGCAGCCCGCCCGTGGCGGCGCCGATCAGCAGGGCAAGCAAATAGGGCATGCGCGGGATTGGCCGCCTGGCCGCCCAGACGCAACCCCCCAAGACAAGGCGCGTTCTGCCGGGAGCTACAAGGAGAAAGCCGATGAACACCGCAGCCCCGATCGAAAAGCCGACCAGCCAGGACCTCACGCAGCCGACGCACGGCTCCCTCATCTCCGCCAGACGTGTCGCCGGGACCGATGTCTACGATCTGTCGGACCAGAAGATCGGCGTCATCGAGGACATCATGCTGGACAAGCGAGAGGGCACCGTCGTCTACGCCGTGCTGAGCTTCGGCGGCTTCTTGGGCCTGGATGCCAAGCACTACCCGCTGCGCTGGTCGATGCTTCGCTACAACACGCAGTTGGAGGGCTACCAGGTAAAGCTGGACAAAGCTGCACTTGAGAATGCGCCGACCGTGGAGCAGGAACGCGGCTGGAACGAGGATGACGCCCGCCGCATCCGCACCCATTACAATGATGCGATGGACTGGCCGCTGATCTAGCGGCCGAGGCCCTCCCAGAATTCCTTGACCT
>JACMRO010000525.1 GCA_014376425.1 Rubritepida sp. | reverse complement strand
GCGCTCGACCGAGCGGCTGTCGCGCGTCAGGAAGCCGGCTTTCTTCAGGATGCCGCGCAGCTCGGGCTCGTAATTCACCAACGCGCGCGAGATGCCGTGCCGAACCGCGCCGGCCTGGCCGGACAGCCCGCCGCCAACCACGGTGCAGTTCACGTCAAAGGCCTGGTAGCGGTCGGCCACCAGGAAGGGCTGGGTGATGATCATCCGCAGTACGGGCCGGGCGAAGTACTGGCTGGCCGGCTTATCGTTCACGGTGATGGCGCCCTTGCCTGGCTTCACCCAAACGCGCGCGACGGCGTTCTTGCGGCCGCCGGTGGCGTAGCTGCGGCCCTGCGGGTCGCGCTTGGGCTCGCGCTTGATCGCGTTCTCGATCGGGTTGGCCGCGGCCGGTGTGCCGGCCACCAGCTCCTTGAGGTCGGCGAGGGAGTTCGTGGTGGTGATCTGTTCGCTCATCGTCTCAGCCGATCTTGTTCTTGCGGTTCATGGCGCCGATGTCGAGCGCGACCGGTTGGGCGCCGGCATGCGGATGTTCCGGGCCGACATAGACATGCAGGTTCTTCATCTGCTTGCGGCCAAGCGGCCCGCGCGTGATCATCCGCTCGATCGCCTTCTCCACAACCGATTCCGGGTGGTTGCCGGTCAGGCGGTCGGCCAGCGAACGGCCCTTGATGCCGCCAGCGAAACCGGTGTGCCAGTAGAAGATGCTCTGCTCTGCCTTGTTGCCGGTCACCCGCACCTTCTCGGCGTTGATGATGACGACATGGTCGCCACAATCGACATGCGGCGTGAATTGCGGCTTGTGCTTGCCGCGCAGCCGGCTGGCCACGATCGTGGCCATGCGGCCAAGCACGAGGCCCTCGGCATCGACCAGGATCCAGTTCTTCTGGACATCGGCCGGCTTGATGGAGATGGTCTGAGTTTGCAGCATGGTACTTTCGCCAGAAAAAGAGATGCCGCTGTGTGCCCATGCCAGCCGGAAACGTCAAGCGCAGGGCCAGGAAAATCGTTGTGGTAACCTGATACCGTAACGGGACTTGCGGCGGTACCCCGCCCCGGCTCAGGCTACCGCAAACGGGAGAAAGTCATGCTGCATCGCCGCGCCGCCTTGTCACTTCCCTTGTCACTCCCCTGGGCACTGACCTGGTCGCCGCCCGCCCTGGCGCAGGCGTGGCTAGGCAGCCAGCCGGTCTCCATCATCATCCCCTACGCGCCGGGTGGCGCATCCGATGTCGTGGGCCGCGTCGTTCAGCAGTCGCTGGCCCAGGCGCTGGGCGGGACCTTCATCCTCGAAAACCGCGCCGGCGCCTCGACCACGCTGGCGGCACGGCTGGTGAAACACGCCCGCCCGGACGGCCAGATGATCCTGTGCGGCACCATCGCCACCTTCAGCCTGGCGCCGCTCGCCTTCCGCAACCCGGGCTACGACCCGCTGGCCGACTTCGTCCACGTCACGCAGGTGTGCGACACAGTAACTCTGCTGGTGGCCAACCCGCGCTGGCAAAACCTGGAGCAATTGCTGGCGGCGGCAAAGGCGCGGCCCGGTCAACTCAGCTACGCCAGCTGGGGTGTCGGCAGCACCGCGCATCTGCCGATGATCGAGCTGCTGCGCCGCGCCGGCGCCGACATGCTGCACGTGCCCTATAACGGCTCGCCGCAGGCGATGACCGACACCATTGCTGGCCGGACCGACTGCATGCTGGTGCTGCTGGCGGCAGGGCGCGCGCAGATTGAGGCGGGCCGGCTGCGGCCGCTGGGCATCTCCAACCCGGCGCGCTCGGATGCCCTGCCGGGCTTGCCGACCATTGCCGAACAAGGCTTCCCCGGCTTCGGCATGGCTGGCTGGTATTCGCTGCAGTTGCCCGCTGGCACGCCCGAGCCCATCGCCGCCGCCATCCGCCGCGGTATGGCGGCGGGGCTGGCCGACGAGGGCGCCCGCCGCCTGATGGCCACCAACGGCCTGACGCCGACTGCGCCCGCAGATCAGGGCGAGGCGCCGCTGCGTGCACGCATCGCCGCCGAATTGGAGCAGCACCGCGAGCTGCTGGCCCGCGCCGGCGTGGTGCCGGAATAGCACCATGTTCAGCCACGTCACCATCGGCACCAATATCCCCGGCCGCGCGCTGGTCTTCTACGACCGTCTGCTTGCACCCCTGGGCCTGGCGCGGATCGCCCAGCATGGCGACGCGGTGGGCTACGCCGCCGCCGAAGACGCCTCGCCTCAGCTGTGGATCATGCCACCGTTCGACGGGGGGCCGGCCAGCCCAGGTAACGGCGCGATGGTGGCCTTCCAGGCCAGTAACCGCGACACGGTGCGCCTGTTGCACGGCATCGCCTTGGCCAACGGGGGTAGCTGCGAAGGGCCGCCGGGCCTGCGGCTGCACTATCACCCCGACTACTATGGCGCCTATCTGCGCGACCCGGACGGCAACAAACTATGCATCGTCTGCCACATGCCGGAGTGACGACGGGGCTGGCCTGCCGCAACATGACGAAATGAACGACACACCGCACGGCCTCGGCCGCAACGCCGCCAATTACGGCGATCGCGAATTCGCCCTCTATCTGCGCCGCAGCTTTGCCGCCTCCATGGGCTACTCCAAGGACGCGTTGAGCCGCCCCGTCGTCGGCATCGTCGACACAGCGTCGGACCTCAACAACTGCCACCGTTCAGTGCCCGACCTGATCGAGGCGGTGAAGCGCGGCGTCATGCTGGCCGGCGGCCTGCCCATGGCCTTCCCCACCATCAGCCTATGCGAGCCGTTCCTGACCCCGTGCTCGATGCACTACCGCAACCTGATGGCGCTCGACACCGAGGCGATGGTCAGCGCCCAGCCGATGGATTCGGTCGTGCTGGTGGGTGGCTGCGACAAGACGGTGCCGGCGCAGCTCATGGCCGCAATCTCGGCCGATGTGCCCGCGGTGATGCTGGTCACCGGCCCGATGAGCGCCAACCGCTACCAGGGCGAGCGCATGGCCGCCTGCACCGATTGCCGGCGCTACTGGGCGCGCTACCGCTCGGGCGACGTATCCGAGGCGCGGATCAACGAGGTGGAGAACGCCCTGGCGGTCACCGCCGGCACCTGCGGCGTGATGGGTACCGCCAGCACCATGGCCTGCCTGGTCGCCACGCTGGGCTTCATGCCGCTGGAGGGCGCCAGCGCGCCCGCCGTACACAGCGACCGGCTGCGCATCGCCGAGGAGGCCGGCCGCCTGGCGATGGGCCTGAAGGTGCGGCCGACCGAGGTGCTGACGCCGCCCGCGGTCGAGAACGCCATGCGCGTGCTCCTCGCCCTCGGCGGCTCGACCAACGCCCTGGTGCACCTGGCCGCCATCGCCGGCCGCGCTGGGCTGCGGGTGGATCTGCGGCGCCTCGACGCGATGAGCGACGAGACACCGGTGCTGGTCGACCTCAAGCCCACCGGCGAGGGCTACATGGAGGATTTCCACTACGCGGGCGGGATGCGCGCGCTGCTGTGGGAAATTCGCGACCTGCTGCACCTCGACGCCCGCGACGTGTATGGCCTGACGCTGGGCCAGCGCATCGGCGACGGCACGCATTTCGTCGATCGCACCTACATCAAGGCCCGTGCGACACCCGTCTCGCCGGTGGGCGGGCTGGTGGTGCTGTTCGGCTCCCTGGCGCCCGATGGGGCGATCCTGAAGCGCTCGGCCGCCACCGAATCGCTGTTCGAGCATGAGGCGGAGTGCATGGTCTTCGACGGCGTCGAGGACCTGGCCCTGCGGATCGACGACGAGGCGCTGGAGGTGAACGCCGACACCATCATGATTCTGAAGAACGCCGGCCCGCTCTCCCCGGCGGGCATGCCTGAGGCCGGCTACCTGCCCATCCCGAAGAAGCTCGGCCGCCAGGGGGTGAAGGACATGGTGCGGATGAGCGACTGCCGGATGAGCGGCACCGCCTTTGGCACCGTGGTGCTGCATATCGCGCCCGAGGCCGCGGCCGGTGGGCCGTTGGCCCTGGCGGAGAGCGGCGACCGCATCCGGCTGTCGGTGCGCAACCGCCGCCTCGACCTGCTGGTGAACGAAGCAACGCTGGCTGCCCGTCGGGCGAAGTGGTCGCCGCTGCCGGCGCCCAAGCGGGGCTGGGACCGACTGGTGCATGAGCAGGTGATGCAGGCGCCGGATGGCGCGGATCTGCGGTTCCTGACTGCCGGTGGCTGACCTCGACATCTCCGATGACGTGGTCGCCTGGTTCGAGAATGCCACGCCGGTCCGGCACGAGGCGGGTGACTGGGTTGCGGAAGGCCCCATCGGGCAGGCCGGCTGGTATGTCGAACCGTTCTGCGGGGAGGGTTGCTGCGGTCCCTTCGGGCCTTTCGCGGCGGCAGCCGCTGCCAGCCAATGGGCGCGCGGCTGGGCCCCCACGCTGGCGGGCACCGCTCCGGAGAGCGCCGAGTTCCTGGTCTGTCGCCCGGTACTCCGGCCAGGCGGCAGGCGCGGCGCTTGATCGCGATCATCGGCGCGACGGGCCGATCCGGCGTGGCGCTCGCGCGGCAACTGCCAGCGGCTGGGGTGGTGGTGCGCGACCGGGCGAAATGGGCGGCGCTGGCACTGCCCAATCCGTCCCGCATCGCCGACGTCACCGATGCTCCCGCCCTGCTCCGGGCACTCACCGGCGCCACCCATATCATCAGCTTCGCCCACGCCCGGCATGCCGCCGCCATCATCGGCGCCGCCCCGCCCGAAGCCCGCCTGATTTTCCTGGGCAGCACCCGCCGCTTCTCCCGCTGGCCGGACGCACATGGCGACGGCGTGCGCGTCGGCGAGGCCGCCTTCCTGGCCAGCCATCGCGCCGGCGTGATGCTGCACCCCACCATGATCTACGGCGCGCAGGGCGAGGACAACGTCCAGCGCCTGGCCGCGCTGATGCGCCGCCTGCCAATGCTGCCGCTACCCGGCGGTGGGCGGGCTCTGGTGCAGCCGATCCATCAATCCGACGTCACGGCCTGCATCCTGGCCGCGCTGGAACACGGCCAGGGCGTCATCACCATCGCCGGTCCCGAGCCGCTGCCCTACGCTGCCTTCTGCGCCGCGGTGGCACGCGCCGCCGGCCTGGCGCCGCGCCCCATCCTGCCCATCCCCGCGGCCCTGCTCATCGCCGCCTCGCCGCTCACAGTTTTGCCGCTGCTGCCGCGCATCCGCCCGGCCGAGATCCGCCGGCTGACCGAGGACAAGGCCTTCACCATCGACACCATGCGCGCGGTACTGGGCGTCGCCCCTATTCCGCTGGCAGAGGGTCTTCGAAGGACGTTTTCGCCTTCTGGTCACGCATCCGCTTTCTGAGCGCATACAGCCCCACCACCCCTGCGGTACCGGCCACGGCACCCGCGGTGAAAGCACTCACTGCAATCATGTTCGCCACCATCAGGGGCGCGGCCATCATTCGCAAAATCATTGCCCGGACCTTTCTTGTCAGGCCCTACAGATGGCGATCATAAAGTCCGCCACAAGTCGCCCCCTGGCCGCCCGGAGACTCCCATGCCCGTGATCAACCGCATCGCCGAATTCGAACCCGAGCTGACCGCGTGGCGGCGCGATTTCCACATGCACCCCGAGCTCAATTTCGAGGAGCACCGCACCGCAGGTATCGTGGCGCAGCGGCTGCGCGAATTCGGCTGCGACCAGGTGATCGAGGGGTTTTCCGGCACTGGCGTAATCGGCCTGATCCATGGCGAAGGCGGCCCGAACGGCCGTGCCATCGGCCTGCGCGCGGACATGGACGCGCTGCCGATCGAGGAGCGGACCGGCGCACCCTGGGCCTCGCAGAACGCCGGCAAGATGCACGCCTGCGGCCATGACGGCCACACCACCATGCTGCTGGGCGGCGCCCGCTACCTGGCCGAGACGCGCAATTTTTCCGGCACCGTCGTGCTGATCTTCCAGCCGGCCGAGGAGCGCGGTGGCGGCGCCGAGGTCATGGTGCGCGACGGCATCTTCCAGCAATTCCCGATGAGCCGCGTCTTCGGGATGCATAACTGGCCGGGCCTGCCGGCGGGCGAGTTCGCCTGGCGCGAGGGGCCGATCATGGCCGCGGTCGAACAACTCGAGATCCACCTGCAGGGCCGCGGCGCTCATGGCGCCATGCCCCATCAGGGCGTCGACCCGATCATGGTCGCGGCGGCCATCGTGCAGGGACTGCAGAGCATCGTGGCGCGCAATGTCGAACCGGTGGAGGCCGGCGTCATCACCATCGGCGAGATCCGCGGCGGCTTCACCCACAACGTCATTCCCGACAGCGTCTACATGCAGGGCACCGCCCGCTGGTTCAAACCCGAGATCGGCGCGCTGCTGAAGGAGCGCTTCCTGCACCTGGTCCCCGGCATCGCCGGCGCTTTCGGCGCCACTGCCCAGGCCTCGATGACGTTGTACTGCCCGGCCACCATCAACGACCCCGAGAGCACCCGGCTGACGGTGACGGCAGCCAAGGCGGTGGCGGCCCAGGTTCATGAGATGCCCAAGCCCACCATGGGCGGCGAGGATTTCGCCTTCATGCTGAACGCCAAGGCAGGCAGCTACATCATGCTCGGCGCTGGGCGCGGGGTGGACGACCCCGGCCTGCACCACCCGGAATACGACTTCAATGACACGGTGCTCCCGATGGGTGCCAGCTACTGGG
>JACMRO010000524.1 GCA_014376425.1 Rubritepida sp. | reverse complement strand
TTGAGCTCGACCATGGCGGTGACCGACTTGCCGGCCTCCGACGCCTCGATCAGCGCGCGGGCGATCGGGCTGTCGCGGCTGGTGCGATACAGGGTATGCTTGATGGCGATGACCGACGGGTCGCGCGCCGCCTGGCGCAGGAACTGCACCACCACGTCGAAGGATTCGTAAGGGTGGTGGACGACGATGTCCTTGGCCCGGATGGCGGCGAAGCAGTCGCCGCCGAAATCCAGCACGCGCTCGGGGAAGCGCGGCGTGTAGGGGGTGAATTGCAGGTCCGGCCGGTCATCGACGATCAGCGCGGCAAGGTCGGACACCCCCAGGATGCCGTCCACTACAAAGAGGCCGGCGGGGTCGGCATCCAGCTCCTCGGCGACGAAGGCGATCATGTCGGCCGGCATGCGGGCGTCGACGCTGAGACGGATGGCGCGGCCGCGGCGGCGGCGCTTCAGGGCGCTCTCGTAGCTGCGCACGAGGTCCTCGGCTTCCTCCTCGAACTCCACGTCGGTGTCGCGGATGAGGCGGAACATGCCGCGCTCGGCCGGGATGAAGCCGGGGAAGAGGCGGTGCAGGAACAGCGCCACCGTGTCGTCCAGCAGGATGAAGCGGATGCGGCCACGCTCACCGGCGGTGCGGCCCTCCTCCGCCGGCAGGCGCACGAAACGGCCGATCTGTGGCGGTAGCGGCAGCAGCGCGCGCATCATGCCGCCATCCTCCTCGCGCACCAGCTTCAACGCCATGCACAGCGACAGGTTGGGCAGGAAGGGGAAGGGGTGCGCCGGGTCCACGGCCAGGGGGGTAAGCACCGGGAAGGCGCGATCCATGAACCAGGCTTCGAGCCAGGCAAGGTCGGCGTCGCTCAGCTCCTCGGGCTCGCAGACATGGAAATCGGCGCGGCTGAGCAGTTCGCGCAGCTCCCGCCAGCTGGTCTGCTGCTTGGCGATCAGGGTCTGGGCATGGGCGTGGATGTCGCTCAGTTGCTGCGAGGGCAACTTGCCGCCATGGCTAAGTGTGGTGACGCCGGCGCGCTCCTGCCCCACCAGGCCCGCGACGCGCACGGAGTAGAACTCGTCCAGGTTGGAGCCGGAGATGGCCACGAAGCGCACCCGCTCCAGCAGCGGGTGGCGCAGGTTCTCCGCCTCCTCCAGCACGCGGGTGTTGAAGTCGAGCCAGGAGATTTCGCGGTTGATGAAGCGCGGCAGGGCTTCGGTGACGGGCGCCAGGGTCTGGACTTCGGACATGCGCCCCAGCCTAGAGGCTTGCGTCAGGGCGCGAAACCTTCACGCAGCACGCCCTCGATGGTGGCGCGGTTCAGCCGGCCCTGGGCCAGCGCTGCCCGGTCGAGCAGGGCGGCCGCGGCAGCGATGGCGGCGGCACTGCGCGGCAGGTGGAGCAGCAGCAACGATTGCAGGGCGGGGGCCACGGCCAGCTGCCGGTCGGCCAGCTGCTTGGCCAGCAGCGCTGCCAGCAGCGCATCCGAGGGCTCGTCGATCGCGGCGGTGGTGGTGGCCCGCAGCCGGCTCACCAGGTCGGCCGGCGCGGCGTGCCAGCGGGCCGGCGGGGCGCGGCCGAGCAACAGCAGCGGCAGCCCGGCCTCGCGCGCCGCATTGATCGCGTGGAACAACGCGGTGGGGTCGGGCACCAGGTCGGCATCGTCGATCACCGTGCCGGTGCTGGGCGGGGGGGGCAGGCCGCGCAGGGCGGCGCCGCCGGTAAGGGCCCAGCCGCGCGCCTTGGCGATGGCGTTCGCCAGATGGGTCTTGCCCACGCCGGCCGGCCCGTACAATGCCAGCCTGCCATCGGGCCAGGCGGCGGGGGCGGCCAGGAAGGCGCGGGCGGCGTGGTTGGCTGCGTCGGCCACAAAGTCCGCTGCGCTATAGGAGGGCTCGGGCGTGATTGGCAGGGGCAGCTGGCGCGGTTCACGCATCGTAGTGCGCGGGGGCTGGCGGCGGCCGGTGCCGGGGCGGGGCCGCGCCGCAGGGCCTCACTGGGGCCGGGCGGGCGCGTCCGAACCGCCGAGGGGCGACCGGGGCGGCAGCAACGGGGTCGCCTTGGGGGTCGCCACGGGGGTAAGCGCGGGGCCCGCCGAAGGGGCCGCCACGGGTGCCGCCGGGGGGACGGCGGCGGGCGCGGCGGCCGGCGCGGCCTCCGCCGCCTCGAGATTATGGCTGATCCGCAGCGGCGCGGTGCGCGGGCCGATCCACTGCTCGCTGGTGTGAATGCTGCTGGTGTCCCGATCCATCCAGAAGCGGTTGCGGATCACGCCCAGCCCTTCGCCGCGGCAGGTCTCGGTGATGATGACGGTGTCGGCCTCGGCGCTGGGCGCGCTGGAGAGGCGGCAGTTCAGCGCGATGCCGAAGCGCATCTCACTCGGATCCCGGCTGGCTGTCATGACATCGATCACGCGGCGCGCATCGGCACTGCGGGCGACGAGGGATTGCGGCTCGGCCACCGGGTCCGGCCCATCGAAACGGGTTGCGGCGACCATCGTCGGCAGGCCGGCGGTGGCGACCACCCGCACCCCGTCGGTCGCCACCACCACGCCCCCGCGGGTCCGCCACATGCGGCGCTCGCCCTGTTGGGAAATCAGCCGCGCGTCGGATGCGCGCCGGCCCTGGGCCAGACGCAAGTAGGGGCCGTCCGGCTCCTCCACATCATCGGCCAGGGCCCCTGCGGAGGCGGCGAACATGTTCATCGGGTTGAGGCTTGCGAGGGGCACCGACAGCGCGCTGTCCGGCCCGCAGGCCGCCAGCGCGCAAAGCAGGAGGAAGCCAGACCATCGCATGTGCGGACGCTATCATGCACACGCGCCGGTTGCGAGCGTCAGGCCTTCAGCTGGGCGTCAGCCCTTTACATCCATCGCCTGTCGCAGCCCGTCGCTCACCAGGTTGAAGCAGATCGAGGTGACGAAGATGCACGCACCGGGCAACACCGCCACCCAGGGCTGCACGTAGATCGCCGTGCGCAACGTGTTCAGCATCAGCCCCCACTCGGCCTCCGGCGGCCGCGTCCCCAGCCCCAGGAACGACAAGCCGGAGGCCAGGATCATGCAGACCGAGATCAGCGACGTCGCATAGATGAAGATCGGGCCCAGCACATTGCCCAGCACATGTACCCGCACCACGGTGAAGGCGCCGGCGCCCGAAGCCCGCGCGGCGTCGACGAAATCGAGGTTGCGCACGCCCTGCGTCACGCTCTCCGCCACGCGGATGATGGGCGGCACGAAGACCAGCGTCAGCGCCAGTACGGCGTTCATGATACCAGCGCCCAATGCGCCCGAAATGGCGACGGCGAGCAGCACCGAGGGGAAGGCGTAGAACACATCCGTCACCCGCATGATGAGCATGTTGGTGCGGCCGCCTGCGAACCCCGCCAGCACCCCCAGGAAGGTGCCGACGACGAATGCCATCGCCACCGGCACGATGCCCATGAACCAGGACAGCCGCCCGCCGAAGAGCAGCCGCGTGACGATGTCGCGGCCCAGCTCGTCGGTGCCAAGCAGGTGGCCCGGCGTGCCAATCGGCCGCAACCTGCGGATCATGCTGCCCTGGTAGGGGTCGTAGGGCGCGATGAGGGGGGCGAATACGATCGCCAGGAACATGGTCAGCAGCACGAGCGAACAGGCGATCGTCACCGGGTCACGCCGCACGCGGCGGAACACGCCCTGCCAGTAGCCGTCGGAGGCCTGTGCCGCCTGGCGCGCCTGCAGGGCGAGTTCGGCCTCGGCGGCGGTCGTGGCGCTCATGGTCTTGGCATCCGTGGTGTCGCGATGGGGGCGCGGCTCATGCGCGCTTGATCCGCGGGTCGAGCGCCGTCTGCACCAGGTCCACCCCCAGGTTCAGCGCCACGAAGAACAGGCTCAGCACCAGGATCGTGCCCTGCAGCACCGGCAGGTCACGCTGGAAGATCGCGCTGTTGAGCAGCAGCCCGGTCCCGGGCCACGAGAACACCGTCTCGACCAGGATCGACCCGCCCATCAGATAGCCCAGTTGCAAGCCAAGCACCGCCAGCACGTTGGGCGCCGCATTCTTGACGACGTGCAGGAACACGCCCCAGCCGGTCAGCCCCTTGCCGCGCAATGCCACCACGAATTCCTGGTTCATGATTTCGGCCACGATGCCGCGCACCGTGCGCGTCACGATGCCCATGGGGATGACGGCCAGCGTGATCGAGGGCAGCACCAGGTGCTGGATATGCGCCCAGTCCCACACCCAGTCGGCGCTGCCGCCGGGGCCCGCACCCATCGCCGGCAGCAGGTTGAGCTGCACCGAGAAGATGACGACCAGCACCATGCCCAGCCAGTAATGCGGCACCGAGACGCCGGCGACCGCGATGGTCGTCGCCACGCGGTCCAGGATCGTGCCGCGGAAGGTGCCGGCCAGCCCTCCCAGGATGCAGCCCATGATGAAGCCCAGCAACGAGGCCGAGAAGGCCAGCATCAGCGTGTTGCCGATGGCCGAATGCAGGTCCGACCACACCGGCCGCCCGGTGGCGAGCGACCGTCCCAGATCGCCCTGCACCACCTTCAGCAGCCAGATGCCGAATTGCACCGGCAGCGGCTTGTCCAGCCCGTAGTCGCGGCGGACCTGCTCCACCACCTCCTGCGGCGCGTCGGGCGGGACGATGGCGTTGATCGGATCGCCCGGCGCGATCTGGACGAGCATGAAGCAGACAAAACCCACCGCGAGGGCGATGGGGATGGCGTAGATCAGGCGGCGGATGAGGTAGAAGAACATTCAGACTATTTCCCGCCCGGGCGCACCCTCGCGAACAGCCACCCCGAGATACCTCCCGCGAGGACTCCGCCGAACCCAAACATCGCTCCAAAAAACTCCCAACCCAGTGGCCCCATGAGCGCTGACAGCACAGCGGGCCAAGCGCCAGCGATCGCTCCGCTGCCCATCAATACGCCTGGCTTCGCTCCCTTGAGGCTCAGAACCGGCAACAGCAGGCAATTGATGGGCGCGCTGACTATCGTGCCATAGCTTAAAATCACTTTTGCTATGGGCAAGAAAGCTACCGCCGGTTGTGGATATGCCTGCATCATGAAGAAGAGGACGAGCATGTAAGGCAACTGGGACGTGACCACACCCAACGGCATCAACAGGATGCCGAAGCCGAAAGACGCAATCGCTCGGCGCCAACGCGTCATGGGTGGGGCGCTTTAGAAGCCGAACCTCACTGCACATAGGGCAACCGCAAATCCACGAACCAGCTCTGCGGCTGCACATACCCCCGCACCCGCGGGCTCATCGCCCGTGGCGCCACGTCATGCGCGATCCAGATGAACAGCGCCTCGTCCACCCCGGCCGCATGCAGCCGGGCCAGCGCCGCGTCGCGCGCCGTGGGCTCGAACGCATTGCGCGCCTCGGCCACCATGGCGTCGAAGCGCGGGTCGTTGAAGCCGCCCCAGTTGTTGGACACCGGCGCCCCCATCTTGCTGTCCCAGAAGTGGACCATGGCGTAGAACGGATCCATCGCCGCGAAGGACACGTTGGTCATGTGCGCGCCGCGGGCCGAGGCATGCGCGCAGCCCTGGCGCCAGTTGGCGAACAGCGTGTTCCACTCGATGACGTCGAATTCGATGTTGATGCCGACCTGGCGTAGGTCCTGCTGCAGGAACTCGTTCATCGACAGTGGCTGCATCTGGCCCGAGCCGGAAGCGCTGATCTGTACCTTGAGCGTCAGCGGCCGCTGCGGGCCATAGCCTGCTTCGGCCAGCAGGCGGCGGGCCTCGACCCGGTCGGTCCGGATGTTGAAGGACGGGTTGCCCCACCACGGATGGCCAGGCGCAACCGTGCCCACCGCCGGCGCCATGAAGCCGCCCAGCAGGGTGCGCAGCGCCTCACGGTCGATCGCCAGGTTCAACGCCCGGCGGATGCGCACATCGGCCATCGGGTTGCCCGGCGTGAAGCAGGGCTGCCAGGGCCAGACATGCGGTTGCAGATTTTGCGTGATGGTCATGCCGCGCGACCTGATCTGCGGCACGCTGTCGGGCGCCGGCGCCTCGATCCAGTCGACCTGGTTGGACAGCAGCGCCGCGGTGCGCGCACTGGCCTCGGGAATCGGCAGCAGGACGACCCGGTCGAGCCGCGCCCTGGTGCCCCAGTAGTTGTCGTTCCGCGTCATCTCCAGCCGCTCCCGCGGCACGAAGCGCGTGACACGGAACGGACCGGTGCCCGATGGGTCGGCGGCGAAGGCGTTCCAGGCAGCCTCGGCGGTCGGCACGGCGGCACGCTTGGCGGCCCAACGCGTGGGGCTGGCCATGAACAGGTTGGTCAGGTTGGTCGGCAGCAGGCTGTCGGGCTCGCTGGTGATCAGTGCGACGGTGAATTCGTCGATCACCTCGGCGCGGCGCAGTGTGGGCATGCGGCTGGCGGTGACGCCGACCTGGCGCGGATCGAAATGCGGCGCCTCGCGGTCCAGCACTTTTCGCACGTTCCAGACGACAGCCTCGGCGTTGAAGGCGCTGCCATCGTGGAACCGCACGTCACGGCGCAGGCGAAAGGTCCAGCGCGTGCGGTCATTGGCATCGACCGACCATTCGGTGGCGAGAGCGGGGATGACCGTGCTCGGCCTATCAGCGGCCGACAGGTCCCACGCCGTCAGCCCGTCATACAGCGGGATGCCGGTGAAGCGGTTGCCTTCGAAGCCCTGGTCCGGCTGGCCATGCGTCAGCGGAATGTCCGCCGCCGTCATGCCGATGCGCAGCGTGCCCTGGGCAGCCGCCAGGGTGGGAAGGGCGACCGCGCAGGCGGCGATGAGCAGGCGACGGAGCATGCGATTTCCTCGGTTCTTGAGAACTGGCGGGTGCAGTGTCGCGCATCGCGTTGCGGCCGCGCAACCACTTCGATGCCACCAACCATCGCCCGGGGCTTGTCTTTGCCCACCACCCGGGCACGACTGCCTGCCCATGAAGCTGCTTCTGATCAACGGCAACACACAGGCCGCCATGACCGCGAAGGTGGTGGCGCATGCCCGCGCCGCCGGTTTCGACGCGTCCGGCGCCACCGCGCGCTTCGGCGCTCGCTACATCGCCAGCCGCGCTGCCGTCGCCATTGCCAGCCACGCGGTGCTGGACGCGCTGGCCGAATATGGCCCGGGCCATGACGGCATCATCGTCGCCTGCTTCGGCGACCCGGGGCTGGAAGCGGCGCGCGAGCTCTCGCCCGTGCCGGTGGTGGGCATGGCCGAGGCGTCGTTGCTGATCGGGCTGCGGCACGCGCCGCGCATCGCCTTCATCACCGGGGGCGCCGCCTGGGTGCCGATGCTGGAGGAGTTCTGCCTAATTCGCGGTGCCGGGCGCGACCGGGTGCTGGTGCGCGCGGTCGCACCCGATGGCGGCATGATCGCGGCCGACCCGGCGGGCGCGGTGGCGCTGCTGGCGGCAGCCGTGCGAGCCGCGGCGGCGGAAGGTGCCGGCGCGGTGGTGTTGGGCGGCGCGGGCCTGGCCGGGCTGGCGCCCGCGGTAGCCGCGGCCGCCGGCGTCCCGGTGCTGGACAGCTTGGACTGCGCCCTGCTGGCGATGCGCGAGGCGTTGGCCGCGCCGGCGCCCAGCTCCACCCCTTGCCCCACCCCTTGCCAGGGTCTCAGCCCCGCGCTGGCGGCGCTGCTGGGGGCTAACGCCGTCACGCGGAATTAACTGGGCCTGCGGGCGGTGCGGGGGCTAGCCTATCCATATGGTCACACGCATCAGCCTGCTCATCCTCGCACTGGCCCTGCCGGCGTTGGCGCAGCCGGCCCCTGCCCCTGCCCCGGCACGGCCCAACCTCGTCCTTCGTGAAACCGTGGCCGGCATGCCGCGCGGCGAAAACCAGGAAATCCAGGTGCTGACGGCGCAGTTCGCACCCGGCCAGGCCACCGTCTTCCACACCCATCGCTTCCCCGTCACCGTCTACATCCTCGAGGGCGCTTTCACCCTGGAGCTGGAAGGCCGGCCCACCGTGGTGGTGCGGGCTGGCGAATCCTTCGTCGAGCCGCCGGGGGTGCGGATGACCGGTTACAATCGCAGCACGACCGACCCGATCCGGCTGGTGATCTTCTATGTCGGCGACCCCGGCACGCCCTTCCTCGACATGATTCACTGAGGCCTGGGCAGGCTACGCCCTGGCAAGGCTTGCGCCGGCTGCCATATTGCAAGACTTTCGCAGCCATTGCGCGGGTCCCGCTCCGGCCCGCCTGCCAAGGTTACCCGTGACCAGCACCCCATCCCTCCACCCCGCCCCGCCGCGTCGCCGCGCGATCCTCGCCCTCAGCCTCGCCGCGCCGGCCGTGTTGGCGGGCTGCGCCAGCACGCCCGCCCAGGCCCAACGCGTCACCCTGCCCGACTTCGCCGACCTGGCCGAGCGGGTGCTGCCCGCCGTGGTCAACATCGCCGTGCAGGGCGAGGCCGTGGCCCAGCCGCCGCCTGAGTTCCGCGGCACGCCCTTCGAGCGCTACTTTCGCGGCCGGCGCGAGCGCACGCAGGGCGCCGGTTCGGGCTTCGTGATCGACCCCGCGGGCTTTGTGGTCACCAATAACCACGTCGTCGGCACCTCGACCCGCGTCACGGTTTCGCTGCAGAACGGCACCGAACTGCCGGCCCGGGTTGTCGGTACCGACGAGCTGACCGACCTGGCCCTGCTGCGGGTGGAGCCGCGCGCCGCGCTCATCGCCGTCGCCTGGGGCAGCTCCAACGCCATGCGGGTGGGCCAGTGGGTGCTGGCGGCAGGCAACCCCTTCGGCCTGGGCGGCACCGTCACCTCCGGCATCGTCTCGGCCCGCGGCCGCGAGATCGGCGCCGGCCCGTTCGACGACTTCATTCAGACCGACGCCGCCATCAACCCGGGCAACTCCGGCGGCCCTCTTTTCAATGTGGCCGGCGAGGTGATCGGCATTTCCACGGCGATCTACTCGCCCTCCGGCGCCAATGCCGGCATTGGCTTCGCGACACCATCCGATCTCGCTCGCCCCGTGATCGACCAGCTGCGCCGCGACGGGCGGGTGGAGCGCGGCTGGCTCGGCGTCTCGGTGCAGGACCTGGTACCGGAGACGCCTACCGGCCGGCGCGCGGTGCTGGTGACGGACGTGGTGCAGGGCGGCCCATCGCAGCGCGGCGGGCTGCGGCGCGGCGACGTCGTACTGGCAGTGAATGGCGAGCGGACCGAGACGTCGCGCGCCCTGGTCCGCTATGTCGCCGCCATCGCGCCGGGCCAGCCGGTGCGGCTTTCCGTGACCCGCGAAGGCCGATCGCAGGAGCTGACCGTGCAGGTCGGCCGCCGCCCGCCAACCCCCAGCTAGAGTCGAAGGAAGTTTCGAATGCGCATTCTGCTGGTGGAGGACGATGTCGAAGTCGCCCGCTTCGTGAAAAAGGGGCTGCAGGAGGCCGCGCACACGGTGGAGCACGCCGCCAACGGCCGCGACGGGCTGTTTCTGGCGGCGTCCGAACAATTCGACCTGCTGGTACTGGACCGCATGCTGCCCGGCGGCGTCGATGGCGTGCGGCTGGTCGAAACCCTGCGCGGCCAGGGCAACCGCACACCGGTGCTGTTCCTCTCGGCGCTGGGCGCGGTGGACGAACGGGTGCGCGGCCTCAAGGCTGGCGGCGATGACTACCTGGTCAAGCCCTTTGCCTTTGCCGAGCTGCTGGCGCGCGTCGAAGCGCTGGCCCGCCGCCCCAGCGTGGACGCGCCGGCGACGCGCCTGCGGGTGGCGGATCTCGAGCTCGACCTGCTCAGCCGCACCGTGATGCGCGCCGGCAAGAAGATCGACGTGCAGCCGCGCGAGTTCCGCCTGCTGGAACACCTGATGCGCCATGCCGGCCAGGTCGTCACCCGCACCATGCTGCTGGAGAAGGTGTGGGACTACCATTTTGACCCGCAGACCAACGTGATCGACGTCCATGTCAGCCGGCTGCGGCAGAAGCTCGACCGCGGTTTCGACCAGCCGCTGATCCACACCGTGCGCAATGCCGGCTACATGATCCGCGCCGAACCCTGACCCAGCGCCGCCTGCCGCGCGCCGCCCCGCCACGGTTGTTGCAGAGTGCCGCGCTGCGCTTTGCGGCGTTGTTCACCATCGTCTTCGTGTTGGCCTCGGTCGTGCTCGTATCCGTGCTCTGGTGGGCCACGACCGGCGCGCTGGACCGCCAGGTGGCCGCCGCCATCCGCGCCGATACCGTGGCGCTGACCGAACGTTTTCGGGAAGCCGGCGTGGCCGGCCTGCGCGAGGCGATCGGCGAACGCATGGCACTCGATATCCTGAACGAGGCGATCTACCTGCTGATGGACCAGGCCGGCACCAGGCTGGCCGGCAATCTCGAAAGCTGGCCCGCCATCGCCAATACCGAGGGCAGTTTCAGCCGAGCCCGCATCAGCCATGACGGCATTCCGGCCGATGCCCGCTTCATGCGCAGCGACCTGCCCGGCGCCTTGCGGCTGCTGGTCGGGCGCGATGAGAGCGAACGGCTGCAGCTGCGGCTGATCTTGACCGAGGGCGTCGTCTGGTCGCTGGGGGCAGCCGTGCTGATCGCGGTGATGGGTGCCGCTCTGATCCGCCAGGCGCTGGAGCGGCGGCTGGAGCCGACCTACCGTACCGCCATGGGCATCGCCGGCGGCGAGCTGACCCATCGAGTGCCGATTTCCAGCCGAGGCGACGAGTTCGACCGCCTTGGCCTGGGCATGAACGCCATGCTGGACCGGATCGAGGCGCTGATGCAGGGCGTGCGCGGCGTGTCGGACGCCATCGCGCACGATCTGCGCACGCCGATCGCGCGCGCCCGCAACAAGCTGGAGGAGAGCCTGGCGACCGCCGCGGGCGAAGAGGAATGGCGCGCCGCGGTCGAGCAGGGCATTGCCGACCTGGACGGGGTCAGCCGCATCTTCGCGGCCCTGCTGCGCATTGCCGAGGCCGAGGCGGGGGCGCGGCGCGCCGCGTTCGACACGCTGGACCTTTCTGAATTGCTGACCGACGCCGCCGATGTCTACCAGGCGGTGGCTGAGGCACGCGACCAGCGACTGGAAACCGCCCTGCCGGCCACCCTGCCCATGGTGGGCGACCGCGACCTGATCCTGCAGGCGGTCGCCAATCTGCTGGACAACGCGGTCAAGTTCACCCCCGAGGGCGGGCTGGTGCAGCTGGCCGCCAGCCGCCTGAGTAACGGGATGGTGGAGATCGTGGTCACTGATTCCGGGCCGGGGCTGGGCTGGGAGGACCAATTGCGCGCCGGCGAGCGCTTTTTCCGCGCCGATCAGTCGCGCAACACGCCGGGGTCGGGGTTGGGGCTGTCACTGGTGCGCGCGGTGGCGCAGCTGCATGGCGGGACGCTGCGGCTGGCCGATGCCCATCCAGGGGCCGAGCCGCCAGGGCTTGCTGCGCATGTCATCCTGGCCTGCGGTAAATGAATCCTTGTGACCGGTGCCCCGACTGATTAACTATACCTTCATGCAACATCGTGGCGTTTTCCTCGGTCTCGCTCTTTCGCTGCTCGCCATTGGCAGCGCCGCGGCGCAGGAACCCAATCGCCGTGGCCCCCGGCGAAGCGTCGACACTGGCGCGGCTTACATGGGCGGCGGCATGGTGATCGAGGCTGCGCCGGTTCTGGGCCGACGGCCGCAACAGGTGGTGACGCGAACCGAGCTTGCGCCAGTGCCGAACTCCCGTATCGAGGCGCCGCGCGGCTTCCAGCAAGCCGAGGTGGCACGGTTCACCCCTGGCGTGATCGCGCCCATCATTCCTGGCCGCGGCTTGGCGCAGGAAAACGGCTCGCCGGGCTCACTCCAGGACCGGTTATTTCGGCCCGCGCCTGGCGCGCATCTGCGGATTCCGCTATCATGGTAGATTGCGCGTTGGATAGCCAAGCCCCAGTAGGCTGCGTTTCGGTAGGCTGAGTCCCGGCGAGCTTGAACGGTCGGGAGCGCCGGGCACCAGCAGGATAGCGCGTCATTACTCTGCACGCAGCGCCAGGCGCAGTTCCTCAGCGCCCCACGGGTCGTGCTCGGCGGCCAGGCGCCGGCCGGCCAGCAGGCCGAACCGCAACAGCAGCGATCGGCGGCGGGCCGGCGGCATCGCATGTGGCGGCGCTTCGCGCAGCAGCGCGGCCTCCCGCCCCTCGGTCACGAT
>JACMRO010000523.1 GCA_014376425.1 Rubritepida sp. | reverse complement strand
GGATCCAGCAGCGACAGCACGCGCCGGGCACCGTTTGCCGGAAACACCAGCGTGCCGTCGCCACCGGCGCTGGCCTGAATCTGCGGGGTGCCCGGCGGCGGGTCGCCGGGTGACAGGGACCAGCGCCCCTCGGCGTTGCGGGCCAGATGCCACGCCCCGGCCCATTCCGCGGAGGCGTGGAGCGTGATAAGGGCACCGCCTGGAATGGGCTGGAGCCGGGCGCCGGCCCGCAGGGGTGTATCCAAGCCGACCTCGGCTGCGGCGTCGAAGGCGATCAACCAGCTATCTCCGCGCCGCAACATGGCGGCGCCGGCCTCGGCCGGGAATGGTAGCTGCAGGCTGGTTGTCGGGGCGGGCCGGGGTGGCGAGACGGGGGTGGAAGGCGCCGGCGCCTCGACCACCATCGGGGAAGCCGAGGCGGGCGGCGGGGCGGGCCGGGCCAGCGCCGCCGATAGCTCCCCTGCGAGGGGGGCAATCACGGTGGCGGGTGGGCCTTGCACTGCGGGCGCGGCGATTGGGGCCGCCGGCGGCCGGAGGATGGCGGCGGCAGGCTCCGGTGCCGCCGGGCGGACTGGTGGCGGGGCCGTGCGGGCGGCATCACCCTGGGGCGGACGGGCGCGCCGGTCCGGCCCTACCCCGGCGCGGGCCGGCGCATCGGCATCCAGCACATCGAACGCCACCTTGGTGCCGTTGCGAAAATGCCGCAGCCGCGTCCCGGGCGCGAGCGTCAACGCAACACCGCCTTCCACCGCCCGCATGGCCAGCAGGTTACGCGGCATCCGGCGCAAGCCCTCCAGGGCAAGGATTCCGGGCGGAAACCGAACGATCACCAGGTCGCCCTCCTGCTCCACCCGGTAAGCGGGCGGGGTGGGCCAATCGAAGACCACGCGACCGAAGCCCGGATGGTCGCCCGCGCGCACCGGCACGCGAGCCTGCTGCGCCCATGCCGCCTGGGTCATCAGCAGCAGCGCCAGGGCGAACAGGCGCATCAGTCGAAGCTTGCCAGCATGCGGTCGATATCAGCCTGCGAGGTGCCGGCACCGGGCATCTGGGGCCCGTTGGCCAGCGCGCGGCCCTGCGTCACGGGGGCGGCGGGCGGCGCGGGCGCGACGGGAACCACCGTGCCGAAGCGCTCGCCAATCCGCCCCAGCCGCGCCTCGATGCCCTTCAGCGCCGACACGACCTTGGCAATGCGCTGGCCCGTGATGTCCTGGAAGGAGCACGCCCCATGGTGGGGGGCCCCTCCCGCCGCCACCGCCGCCGCAGGCTCGGGCGCCAGCCCGTCCGCCAGTTTCTCCAGCCCTTCGCAGCAGTCCAGGATCTCGTTCGTGGCCGCGGCGGTGTGGCCCAGCACGGCGTCCAGCTCATCGGTCGCCACCGGGATGTGGTTGGCGTTGATGTCGTGCACCTGCAGCGCCGCCATCTCGCGCTTGGCGCGCGCGATCTCCTGGCCCAGCCCTTCAAGCTCGCCCAGCAACTGCGTCTCGCGCATGCTCAGGTCGCCCGAGATACTGGCCAGAACCTGGCGCACGGCATCCTCGATCACCGTGGTGGGGAGGGTGTCAGGCATGCGCCATGACCTTCTCGATCTTCTCGCGCAGCGTCTCCGCGTTGAACGGCTTGACGATGTAGTTCGACACGCCGGCCTGCTTGGCGGCGATGACGTTCTCCGTCTTGCTCTCGGCGGTGATCATGATGAAGGGCAGCGCGCGCAGCCGGCTGTCGGCCCGCACCTCCTTCAGCAGGTCGAGGCCGGTCATCGGCGCCATGTTCCAGTCGCTGATCACCAGGCCGAAATTGCCGGCGCGCAGCTTGGTCAGCGCCTCGCTGCCGTCGCTTGCCTCGTCCACATTGTTGAAATCGAGCTGCTTGAGCAGGTTGCGGATGATCCGCAGCATCGTCTTGTAGTCATCGACGATCAGAATCGGGGTGTTCTTGTCCATCGGCGGTCCTTCCGGGGTAGTCAGGGATTGGGGTTGGCGGTGCGTAGCCGGCTGAGCTCGGTGGTGGCGGCGCGGGCGCGCTCTGGCCGCATGGCGGCCAGCACGGGGGCGGCCTTCGCCTCGCGCATCCGGTCCAGCACCTGCAGCAGAATGGGCATGTCGAGATCATCCAGGATGGTCGCGGCATCGCGCGGCCGCATCGACTCATAGACGCGAACTAGTTGACGAATTCCTGCCTCTTCACGCTCCGACCGGGTACGCACCTCGCCCTGCAGGCGGGCCTGCAGGGCGCGCAGTTCGTCCAGCCGTTCGGACAGCCGGCGTTCGGTGGCGCCCAGCAGCAGCTCGCGCTGCGCCAGCTCCTCCGCCCGCCGTTCGATATCGAGGCGCCGGGCGCGCAGGCTTTCCAGCACGGCGCGTTCGGCGGCCTCCTCGGCGCTCAGCGGCGGCGCCGCGGCGGGGGCCTGCGGGCCCGGGACGGTGGCGGGGCCGGTTGCGGTCGTGGGGGGGCGCGGCGGCGGGGCGGGCGTGCTGGCCTGCGCCTCGCCGCGCGGGGCGCGCTGCCCCACCAGCCGTTCGATCTTGGCAGCGGCCAGCAGGCCCATGGCCAGCAGCGCCACCGGCAGCAGCCGGGGCCGGAAAGGCAGCTTCATGCCCGCCCCGCCAGCGCCTGCAACAGGCTGCGTTCGGCGGCGCTGCGCGGCTCGCGCACCGGTGCGGCGGCGGGCGCGGCGTCCTGCGCCAGGGGCCGGGCCGCGCGGACCCCGCTCTCCAGCCGGTCCGCCAGCGTCTCGGCCCGTTCGATCAGGTAGCGCAGATCTTCCCGCAGCGGCTCGGCCACCGCGACGCGCTCGGCAACGCCGCGGCCCGCCAGTTCGGCCGTCGCACGCAGCCGTTGCAGCGCGGCCTCCGCCGCCCGGGTGGCGTCCGCCAGCCCCTCGGCGCCCGCCTCCATCGCCGCACGCTCCGCCCGCAGCTGGGCAAGCGATGCCTGCAGCCGCCATGCCACCGGTACGCCCCAACCCAGCAACCCGATCACCAGCGCCTGCGCCAGCCATTCGAACCACGTCATGACACGCCTCCGGGAGTTGCCAGCACCGTGTCGCCGATGCGCACCGAAGGCCGGTCGCCCACCCGGCCCAGATCGGCCACGAACAGCGGCACGTGGCCGCAATGCAGCCGCACCGGCGCCGCCGGCTGGGCGTTCAGCATCAGCATGTCGCCCGGCTTCAACGCCAGGATCGAAGAGAGCGGCATGGTCTGCTGGTCCAGCACGACATCGAGCACCACCTCGGTGTGCCGCAACTCCTCGGCCAGATGGGTCTCCCAGATCGAATCGCGGCCGAATTTCTCGCCCATGAACTGCTGCAGCAGCAGTTCGCGCACCGGCTCCAGCGTCGCATAAGGCATCAGCATCTCGATCTTGCCGCCGCGATCCTCCATCTCGACTGTCAGCCGGGTCAGGACGCAGGCATTGGCGGCGCGGCTGATCATGGCGAAGCGCGGGTTCACCTCCAGCCGGTCAAACTCGAAATTCACCGGGGCCACGGGGGCGAAGGCGTCCGACAGGTCGCTCAGCACCACCTTCAGCAGCCGCTCGACCAGCGTGCGCTCGATGGTGGTGTAGGGCCGGCCCTCGACCCGCATCGCCGAAGTGCCACGGCGGCCACCCAGCAGCACGTCGACGACGGAATAGATCATCGCGCTGTCGACCACGATCAGCCCGTAATTGTCCCACTCGCGCACCTTGAACACCGCCAGCATCGCCGGCAGGGGCACCGAATTCAGGTAGTCGCCGAAGCGCTGGCTGGCGATGCTGTCGATGCTGACCTCGACATTGTCGGAGGTGAAGTTGCGCAGCGTGGTGGACATGATCCGCACCAGCCGGTCGAAGATGATCTCCAGCATCGGCAGTCGTTCATAGGACACCAGACCGGAGCTGATGATGCGCTCCATCCCGCTGCGCGCATCGTCGCCCTGGGCGCCCTCGAAGCCCATCAGATTGTCGATCTCGGCCTGGCTCAGCACGCGGGCGGGCTGTTGCGGCGCGGCCACCGCTTCCTCCACATGATCCTCGAGCGCCGCACCCCATGCGGCCGCCATCTCGGCCTCTTCGTCGGCTTCGCTCATTGCACGAGGATCTCCTGGAACAACACGTCGGTGACGCGGGCCGGCGACGCGGCGATGTTGGCGCGCGCGATCAACTCCTCGCGCAGCCGGTGGGTGCCGGCGGACCCGCGCAGCTCCTCGGGCCGCATCTCACGCAGATAGGTGGTGAACAGGTCGACCAGCCGGGGCATCGCCGCGGTCAGCGCCGCCTGGTCCTCGGCCCCCAGCACTTCGATCTGGCTGCGCAGCTTGATGAAGGTGGCCCGCCGGCCCTGGGCGTTCAGATTGGCGGTGATGTCGGGCATCTGCACATAGGCGGGCACGCGCGGCGGCGGGGGTGCGGCAGGGCTGGCGCTGGTGGCCGGCGTCGGGTTCATGCCCAGCAGTCCCGGCAGGATGCCGGTGAACCACAGCCCGGCGCCGGCAGCGGCCAGCAACACCGGCAGCGCCAGGATGACGAGTTTCTTCTTCCCGCCCTTCGGCGCGGTTTCCGCATCGCCCGCCCTGTCCTCGGGCTGCGCCGCCGGCTTGCCTGCCACTCAACTCTCCTGCTTCGGAGTGGCTGTTGTCGCCGCTTTGGGTTAACCGAGCCTTGCGGCGGCAAATCCGGACACGGCTCGGCAAGAGCTGCCCAGGTTACTCGTGTGCGCGGGGCCGCCCGTCATCACCGGGCATCGCGCCCCAGGCGCCGCGTAACGAAGCTTTCTTCCCTGCCAGGCAAGGCCCCGCCGTGGCGGCCTGGCGCTGGCACACGCCTTGCCATCAACCCCGGCATGGACAGCCCAGGCTACATCATTCTCTCCCGGCTCGGCGCGCAAATGCGGGCCCAGAGCATGACCGCGAACAACCTGGCCAACGCCGACACTCCAGGCTTCCGTGCCACCCGCCCCGTCTTCGCCGAACACCCGGCTTTGCAGCGCCACGGCCAGCATCCGCGCGGCGGCCGCGAGGTCGATTACAGCTGGGACAGGGCGAGCTGGCGTGACGAAGCCCAGGGACCCATCACCCGCACCGGCAACCCGCTGGATGTGGCGCTGGCCGGCGAAGGCTTCTTCGCGGTCGACACGCCGCGTGGCGAACGCTTCACCCGCGCTGGCCGCTTCACCATCGGCGCCGACGGCCGGCTGCTCGACCATAACGGCCACGCCGTGCTGAACGAGGCCGGCAACCCGATCGCCATCTCGCCCGGCGACACCAACATCCAGATCCGCGGCGACGGGTCGATCCGTTCGGATAATGGCGAGATCGGCCGGCTGCGCGTAGTGCGCTTCGCCAACAACCAGACCCTGGTGGCGGAGGGCGACCGGCTGTTCGACGCGGCCGGCCAGCAACCCGAACAGATCGCCCGGCCAGGCGTGATGCAGGGCGCCGTCGAAGGTAGCAACGTGCAGTCGATCACCGAACTGACGCGGATGATGGCCGAGGTCCGCGAATTCCAGTTCGCCACGCAATTCGCTGAGCGAGAAGGCGAACGCATCCAGACCGCCGTTGAACGCATCCTACGGCGCCGTTGAGACACGCATCGATGACACCGCCGCACAGCGCCGCAGGCTCGCCCGCCTGGCTGCGGCCCCCCGCCAAACCGGAGCACTGACATGCGCAGCCTGCACATCGCCGCCACGGGCATGCTTGCCCAACAGACAAATGTCGAGGTCACTTCGAACAACCTCGCGAACATG
>JACMRO010000003.1 GCA_014376425.1 Rubritepida sp. | reverse complement strand
GTCCATGATGCCGGAATGGTCGTCGCCCAGGCCCATCTCCCGGGCCGAGAGCATCATCGCCTCCGACCTCACGCCGCGGATCTCACCGACCTTCAGGGTGATGCCGGTGCCGGGGACGAAGGCGCCGGGCAGGGCGGCCACCCCCAGCATGCCGGTGCGCGCGTTGGGCGCGCCGCAGACGACGGAGTATTCGCGGCCATCACCGATATCCACGCGCAGGGCGCGCAGCCGGTCGGCGTTCGGATGCTGGACGGCCTCGATGACACGCGCGATGACGAAGGGGGCCAGCGGGGCGGCCGGGTCGGTCACGCCCTCGACCTCGATCCCGATCCGGGTGAGCGTATCGCAGATGGTGGCGGTGTCGGCCGTGGTGTCGAGGTGGGCGCGCAGCCAGGAGAGCGGGAACTTCATCACAGGCCCTCATGCAGGGTGGCTGGCGCCAGCGGCGACGACGAGAAATGCGCCAGCCAGCGGGTGTCGCCTTCATAAAACGGCCGCAGGTCGGCGATGCCGTGCTTGAGCATGGTGATGCGCTCGATCCCCATGCCGAAAGCGAAGCCCTGCCATTCGCGGGCGTCGATGCCGCAATTGGCCAGGACGCGGGGGTGGACCATGCCCGAGCCCAGGATTTCGAGCCAGTCGCCGCCTGCGCCCAGTTCACCGGTGCGCTTGTTCCAGCCGATATCGACCTCCATCGAGGGTTCGGTAAAGGGGAAGTAGCTGCTGCGGAAGCGCACCGGCAGCGTTGCGATACCGAAAAACGCGCGCAGAAAGTCGGTCAGGCAGCCCTTGAGGTGGCCCAGGGTGATGCCGCGGTCGATCACCAGGCTCTCGACCTGGTGGAACATGGGCGAGTGGGTGGCGTCATGGTCGGCGCGGTAGGTGCGGCCGGGCGCGATAATGCGGATCGGTGGCTCCTGGCTGAGCATGGTGCGGACCTGCAGGGGGGAGGTCTGGGTGCGGAGCACGAGGGGCCGGCCATCGGTGCCGGTGCCTGGCAGGTAGAAGGTGTCCTGGTCCTGCCGCGCGGGGTGGTGGTCGGGGATGTTGAGCGCGCCGAAATTAAACCAGTCGCTCTCGATGTCCGGTCCTTCGACGGCGGCGAAGCCCATGGCGCCGAAAATGGCGGTGAGCTCCTCGATGGTGCGGTTGATGGGGTGGATGGAGCCCATCGGCGCAGGGCGGGGCGGCAGCGACATGTCCTGCCGTTCGGCCAGCAGACGGGTATCGAGGGCGGCGGCGTCCAGGATGGCCCGGCGTGCGTCCAACGCGGCCTCGATGCGGGATTTGACGTGGTTGAGGGCGGCGCCGCGCTCCTTGCGCGCCTCGGCGGCGACGGCGCCCAGGCCCTTCAGCAGGGCTGTCAGCGTGCCATTCTTGCCCAGGGCGGCGACGCGCACTGCGTCCAGCGCCCGGGGGTCGGTGGCGGCGGCCACGTCATGCGTCACGCTGGTGGCCAGGGCATCTAGGTCGTCGGTCATGCTGGTTCCGCGCAATAAAAAGGCCGCCCCCCGTTACCGGAAGGCGGCCCGTTTGTCCCTACGGGGACGGGTTCAGGCGGCCGCCTTGGCCTTGTCGATCAGCGCCGCGAACGTCTCGGGCTCATCATAGGCCAGCGCCGCCATCACCTTACGGTCCATTTCCACGCCAGCCCTCTTGATGGCTGCGATGAACACGCTGTAGGTCATGCCGTGCTCGCGCACGGCGGCGTTGATGCGCTGGATCCACAGGCCGCGGAACTCACGCTTCTTGTTGCGCCGGTCGCGATAGGCGTATTGCAGCGCCTTCTCGACCCGCTCCAGCGCCGGACGGAAGGTGGTGGACGACCGGCCAACATAGCCCTTGGCGAGCTTGAGGATCTTCTTGTGGCGGGCATGGGCGGTAACGCCGCGTTTGACACGTGCCATGGTTCTATCTCCCTTTTACCGGCTCAGGCCGTATGGCAGCCACCGCTTGATGGTCTTGGCGTCCATCGCGGTCATCGTCTGGCTGCCGCGATTCTGCCGCTTAACCTTCTGGCTGCGGGCGGACAGGTTGTGCTGCTTTTTGCCGGGGCCGGCGAGCACTTTGCCCGTGGCGGTGATCTTGAAGCGCTTCTTCGCGCTCGACGTCGTCTTCATCTTGGACATCAGGCCCTCCTAGGGGTGTCGCGTCCCACCTTACACTTCGGATTTCCGAAGGCCGCACCATGCGGCGGGGGCGCGTTTCCTCGGCCGGGCTGTCCAGGGCGCCGGCGCGGGAAAGGGGCCTATAGCGAGCATGCCAAGCGTTGCCAAGCCCGCGAGCGGATGCGACACCCCCCATCCCTACAGCGCGGATGCCGTCATGATCGAACTCTGGACCTGGAACACCCCCAACGGGCGCAAGATCTCGGTGGCGCTGGAAGAGATGGGGCTGCCCTACAGTGTGCGCCCGGTCAACATTAGCAAGGACGAACAGTTCAACCCCGAATTCCTGGCCTTCAGCCCGAACAACCGCATCCCCGCCATCCGCGACCCGGACGGCCCGGACGGCGCGCCGATCACGGTGTTCGAAAGCGGTGCCATCCTGCTTTATCTTGCCGAGAAGACCGGGCGCTTCATGCCCGGCCCGCTGCGGCAGCGCGTGCCGGTGCTGGAATGGCTGATGTGGCAGATGGGCGGCTTCGGCCCGATGCCCGGCCAGGTGCACCATTTCCTGATGCAGCCCGATGGGCCGGCGAAGGATTACGGCCTAGCCCGCTACGGCAAGGAGACCCGGCGCCTCTACGGCGTGCTGGACAAGCGGCTGGCTGGTCGGGACTTCGTCGCGAGCGAGGGCGAACCTTCGATCGCCGACTTCGCCATACTGGGCTGGGCCTGGCGGCACGAGCGGCACCAGGTACCCTTCGACGAGCTGCCGAACGTGGCGGCATGGTACGGCAGGATGATGGCGCGCCCCGCCACGGCACGCGGCTTCGAAGTGGCGCTGGGCTGAGCGTTTGACGAACGGGGGCGGGCCGGGTAGACCGCTGTCTGCATACGTCGTGTCAACTTCAACCCCGGGGAGGGGTGGCCGAGTGGCCGAAGGCGGCGGTTTGCTAAACCGTTATACCCCTTAAAAGGTATCGAGGGTTCGAATCCCTTCCCCTCCTCCAGGCTCGTGTTGAAATTGGTCTGAAATTGGGCCGCCTGATGGGGCAGCGCCACTGGTTTTCGTGAGATCATCCTTTGCGGCACCGGCTTAGGCAGCATATCGAAGCCCCCTACGTTACGACCCGTCGCCTGGGATGCAGCGCAGCGAGGTTTACACATCGTCATGCAGGCCCTGGCAAGCCTGAGCCTGTGATGTCAGCCAGCCAACCGCGAGCGCTACCAGGGGCCTCATAGCCGGCCGGCAATCGCACAGGCGCTGTCAGGCGGCGACCCGCAGCCGCCGACCTTCGACTTTGACCTGATTCGTAAGGACCTGCGCACGAAGATCGGGGAAGCAGCGGGGCGGGCCGCCACGCTGCCCGTGGCGGCCCGGTTCCAGGAGGTCTACGACGGGGTCTCGGCAGCGGGCTGGGGCGACCGCGACGCCTGCCTGGTGGCCCGGCCGCAGCCCCGCCTCGGCCCGATCATTCCACCCGCGCGCCCGATGCACGCACCAGCGGCACCCAGGTTGCGATCTCGTCGCGCACGTATTGCGCGAAGCGATCCGGCGTGTAGTCCAGCATCGGCGGCGTGCCCAGCTCCGCCAGCCGCGCCGCGATCTGCGGGTCGCGCATCGCCTGCTCGGTGGCGGCGGCCAGGCGCTCCTGCACCACCCGCGGGGTGCCGGCGGGGCCGAACAGCCCATACCAGGAATACGCCTTGTAGTCGGGCAGCCCTACCTCGGCGAAGGTCGGCACGTCCGGCAGCAGGGGCGAACGGCGCTCGCTGTTGATGAACAGCACCCGTGCCGTGCCCGCTTCGTGGAAGCGGCGCAGCAGGCTGGGGATGTCGTGGGTGAACTGCGTCGTCCCGCTCAGCAGCGCGGTGAAGCTCTGGCCGGCGCCGCTGAAGGGGATGTGGACGGCCTCCGTCTGCGTGGCGCGCAGGAAATTGACCGAGGCGAGGTGCCCGGTGGTGCCGACGCCGCTGGAGCCGTAGGAGGCCGCGCCCGGCCGCGCCCGCAGCGCCGCTACGAAGCCGGCGAAGTCCCGCACCGCCCAGCCCTGCTGCGTCACCGCCAATGCCGTGGGGATGAACACGGTGGGCGCAATCGCGGCCAGGTCGCGCGCCGGGTCATAGGGCAGATTGACGTAGAGCCCCGCGGCGATGCCGGTGGAGGACAGCGTGGCCAGGACGAAGGTGGTACCGTCGGGCGGCAGTTTCGCCACGTAGTCGGTGCCAACTGTGCTGCCCGCGCCGGGCCGGTTCTCCACCACCACCGCCACGCCCAGGATTTCGGCGAGCTTGGGCGCCAGCAGGCGCATGGTCACGTCGGTGCCGCCGCCGGTGGCGAAGGGTACCACGACGCGGATCGGCCGCGTGGGCCACGTGCCCTGGGCGCGGACGAGGCCGGGGGCGGCGAGGCCCAGCAGCACGGTGCGGCGGGCGGTGATGACCGTGGGCATGCAGCAGAGTTCCTTCAAAATGAGCCGCCATTCACCGGCAGCACCTGGCCGCTGATGAAGCTTGCCATGCCGGAGGCGAGAAAGAATACCGCGTCGGCGATCTCACGCGGCTCTCCCATGCGGCGCAGCGCGATTCCTTCGACCAGGCGTTGCTGCCCCTCCGGCCCGTAGCCCTCCCATTGCCGGTGCACGTTGGCGCTGGTGAGGAACAGGCCGGGCGCCACCGCGTTGACCGTGATGCCATGCGGGCCGAATTCCTGCGCAAGCTGCCGGGTCAGGCCGATCACCGCGTGCTTGGCCGCCGTATAGGCCTGGATGCCGGTGCGCGAGGCGCGCAGCCCGGCGGATGAGGCGATGTTCACGACACGGCCGCGCCCGGCCCGCTTCATCGCCGGCGCCGCCGCGCGGATGACGGCGAAGGCGGCCGAAAGATTGACCGCGAGCACTGCCTCCCAGGCCGCATCCTCCACCGCCTCGATCGGCGCGAAGACCTGGCCGAGCGTGCCGCCGGCGTTGTTCACCACCACGCCGATCGCGCCGTCCGTCTCGCGCTCGATGGCCGCCACCCAGGCGGCGACGGCCGCGCGGTCGGTCAGGTCGAGGGTTTGGGTCGAGATGCTGTGCCCTGCGGCGGTGTCGGCCAGGCCCGCGGCATCACGGTCGGTGGCGAAGACGCGGGCGCCCCGGGCGGCAAAGCCACGCGCGATCTCGCGGCCAAAGCCGATGGCCGCGCCGGTTACCGCGACCGTGGTGCCGGTGAAATCCAAATCCGCCATGCAGGTCCGATCCGATAAGAGTGTCAGCCTCGCATCCGTATCGCGCACTGGCAACGCGAAATGGCCGGATGACCACCTGCCGGTTTAGGGTGTTAGATAGCGCCATCGTTCATCGAAGGACTTCCGACATGGCTGAACCCGTTGTGATCTGGGGCAGCGGCGCCATCGGCGGCACCATCGGCGCCTATCTGCGCCGCGCCGGCCGCGACGTGCTTTTCGTGGACGTGGTCGCCGACCATGTGCGCGAGATCGCGGCGGGGCGTTTGCATATCGAGGGGCCGGTGGACCAGTTCACCACCGGCGGGCCGGCGGTGATGCCGGACGCGATGACGGGCCAGCACAAGCTGATCCTGCTTGCCGTAAAGGCGCACCATACGCTGGAGGCCACCCGGGCCCTGGCGCCCTTCCTGGCCGCGGACGGCGCCGTGGTTTCCTGCCAGAACGGGCTGAACGAGCTGGTGATCGCCGACATCGTCGGTCGTGACCGCACCATCGGCGCCTTCGTCAACTTCGGCGCCGACTATCAGGAGCCCGGCCGCATCACCTTCGGCGGGCGCGGGGCGGTGGTGGTGGGGGAGCTGGATGGCCAGACCACCCCGCGCATCCAGGCGCTGCACCAGACGCTGCGGCTGTTCGAGCCAGCCGCGGTGCTGAGCGATAATGTGTTTGGCTATCTGTGGGGCAAGGCCGGCTATGGCGGCATCCTCAAATCCTCCGCGCTGACCAACGACACCATTGCCGAATACATCGCAGACCCCGCCCGCCGGCCGCTGATCATCGCCCTGGTCAGGGAAATCCTGTCCATCGCGGCCGCCGAGGGGGTCGAACCGCTGGGCTTCGACGGCTTCGACCCGCGGGCCTTCATGCGGGGCGACAGGGTGGCCATCGCGGCCTCGCTGGCGGCGCTGGCCGCCTACAACAGCGGCACCGGCAAGCCGCGCAGCGGCATCTGGCGCGACCTGGCGGTGCGCAGGCGCCAAACCGATGTGACCGCGCAGCTTGCCCCCGTGCAAGCGGCGGCCAGGCGGCACCGGATCCCGACCCCTCTGGTGGACCGGCTGGTCGCACTGATCCAGGCCGTGGAGGCCGGCCGGCGCGAGATCGGCGGCGAACTTGCCGACGAGCTGGGCGACATGGCGGCAGCGGCCGAGGGCGTGAAGGTATGAATATCCCGCCCCCCCGCTGCGTGGACGGCGCGCGGATGATGCGCCATCTGACAAAACTGGCGCGCTACGTAAAACTGAGCGGATCGCGGGAGGAGGCCGAGAGCCTTGCCTACATCCGCGAGGTTCTGGATGGCTATGGCTACGCCACCCAAATCCTCGAACACGAGGCCTACATCAGCCTTCCCGGGGCCGCGAGGGTCGAGGTTGACGGTCACGTGCTGAATGCCATCACCCATTCGATGTCACGATCCTCGCCGCTGGCGGGACTGGCCGCGCGGCTCGTCGATGTGGGAGCGGGGGGTGCCGCCGACTTCGCAGGGCGCGATGTCAGCGGCTGCATCGTGCTGGTGGAAGGGATGGCGACGCCCGCGGTGGCGCTCAATGCCTCCAGGGCCGGCGCCGCCGGGCAGCTGCACATCAGCCCGCATGAGCATCTGCACGAGATGTGCCTCTCCCCGGTCTGGGGCAATCCGTCGGACAGGACGTTGGCGGAGCTGCCGACCACTGTCGTTTGCACCGTCTCCCAGGCAGATGGCGCCGCGCTGCGCGACGCGCTGGCGAAGGGCGGCAGCCCCATCGTGACCCTGCACGCGCAGGTCGATACGGGCTGGCGCGCCACGCCCATCCTGGTCGCCGAGCTGCCCTCCATGCACGGCGCCGTGGATGAGCCGTTCATCCTGTTCTCCGGCCACCACGACACCTGGCATTTCGGCGTCATGGACAATGGCACCGCCAACGTCGGCATGATGGAGGTGGCGGGGCTATGCGCCCAGTCGCGCGGTGCCTGGCGGCGGGGGCTGCGCCTGTGCTTCTGGTCGGGCCATTCGCATGGCCGCTACTCAGGCTCGGCCTGGTACGCCGACACCCATTGGGATGAGATGGAGCGGCGCTGCGTGGCGCATGTGAACATCGACAGCGTCGGCGCGGTGGGGGCCAGCGTGCTGGGTAATGCGGGCTGCGCCACCGAGTTGGCGGGGCTGGCGGCAGAGGTCATCGCGGAGCAAACCGGGCAACGGCATGCCGGCAAACGCATGGCGCGTGCCGGTGACCAGAGCTTCTGGGGCATCGGCATCCCGTCCATGTTCATGAGCCTCAGCGAGCAGATGCCGGGCAGCGTCAAACTGCGTCATGCTCTGGGTTGGTGGTGGCACACGCCGGACGACCTGCTGGACAAGATCGACCCCGACAACCTCACGCGCGACGCCCGCATCTACCTCGAGGTGCTGGATCGGCTGCTGACCGATCCGGTGCTGCCCATCGACCACGCCGCGCAGCTGGCTTCGCTGCTTGAGGAGCTGGACAGGCTGGGCGGCGCTCAAGTTCATGGATTGGCGCTCGACAGTCTTCGGGAACAGGTGGCCGGTTTGCGCGATGCGTGGGCGGTGGCCCGCACCCGGCTGGACGCGCAGGGGATGAACGCGAGCATTCTTCGGCTTTGCCGCGCGCTGGTGCCGCTGGACTACACCAGCGGAGATCGCTTCGGGCACGATCCCGCCTTGCCCATCCCGGCCTGGCCGGCACTGGAGCCTATCCGCCGCCTGGCCGCCGCCACACCGGGTTCAGACGCGGCCATGCGCCTGGCCGTCCCGGCTCGGCAGGCCCGCAACCGCATCTTCCACGCCCTGCGGGAGGCGCGCGCCACCCTGGGCTGAATTCGCGCATCGACCGCCCATTGCTGACCATGGCCGGGATGACGGCCAAGCCTGCGGTCACTGCAGAACCGCCGGCAGGGCATGACCGCGGAACGACTCGAGCGAGCCCGCTTGCGCCAGCGCTGCCCGCAGTCCCGCCATGGAGCCGAACTGGTAGCCTATCTGCGTGGAGTAGGCGGCGCAGGCGGCAAGCCTGGCGGGTGCGTCGCCCAAAACCCCATGCTCGGGCAGGGCCGAGAGGTCGACCGGGCGGGCGGCGTCGGGCCGTGCGGCGTAGGGGAAGTCGGTCCACCAAAGGATCGGCCTGGTCTCGTTCCGCAGGGCGCGGGCCAGCAACACGTGGTCCACATGGCCGCCCACCGCTTGCGGCGCCAGCAGCAGATCGGCCTGCCGGTCGGGCAGGGCGGGCACCGGGTCGGCATCGTGTGGCGCGCCGAACAGCGCCGCAGCCGTGTGGTATCCCCGGTGCGGCGCCTCGGGCCAGTCAAGCCATAGCGGCCTGGCGCCCAGGGCGGCGCAGGCGCTGCGGTCTTCCACGCGCCGCAACGCCATGTAGTCCACCTCCGGGCCCAGGCCCTTATCGGTCTGGCAGGCCAGTGCAAACCCGGTGGGGTTGGGCACCGAGCGGGTGAAAACGGTGCAGACCGTGACCTCCCAGCCGGCCTGCGCCAGCCTCGCCAGCGTGCCGCCGCAGGAGAAGGCGGCGTCGTCGAGATGCGGTGAGAAGGCAAGGGCGTGCGGCATTACAACAAGGCAGGAGTGGCGCGGAAACGGCAAGAGGGGTCGTGCGGTAGCACCGTGTCCATGGCCGCGGCGCGCGGCTCCTTTCCGCGCAGGCTGGCATGGATATCCATGATCTGCCGGCCGACAGCGGACCAGGAATAGGTGCGACGGCGCTCCTCCAGTGCTGCTGTCGCCAGTCGGGTGCGCAACGCGCCATCCTCGATCAGCCGGCGCAGCGCGGCAGCCTGCGCCGGCACGTCGCCTGGCTCCACCAGCAGGCCGTTCTCGCCATCGCGCAGGCAGTCCATCACGCCCACCGCACGGCAGGAGAGGCATGGCAGGCCCGACGCCATCGCCTCCAATATCGTGTTGGAAAAGCCCTCGGCGTAGGTGGGGGAGACGAAGATGTCGCCCATGGCATAGACCGCGGGCGCCGCGGCGTATTCCGCATGCCCGCTGAAGTGGATTTCGAGGCCTGTTTCGGCCGCCAAAGCCTGTGCCGCGTCGTGGTCGGGCCCGATGCCCGAGACAGTGGCCGAAAAGCGCACGCCGTCATCGGCCAGCAGCCGCAGCGCGGCCAGGAAGTCCAGCACGCCTTTCCGCCGGTCGACCCGGCCATGGTAGAGCAGCCGGGGCGGGTCCGCCGCCGCGCCAGGCGTCTGGGCGGGCCGGAAACGCGTCACATCCACGGCGCC
>JACMRO010000522.1 GCA_014376425.1 Rubritepida sp. | reverse complement strand
CGCGTCGCTGGCGGCGTTGGAGGTGGCACAGGTCGACGGCGGCGTGGGCCACGACACGCTGGAGGCCGGCGCCGCCATCAGCCATCTCACCCCGGCCGCGCTGCTCGGCAAGATGGCGCTGGAGGCTGTTGTGATGGTGGCCACGGGCCCGGTGACGGCTACGCTTGGCCTTGCTGCCGCCGGCGCCTTCAATGGCCAGCTCACCCTCTCGGCGCCCTACGCCTCCGGCGTTGCGTTCGATGCGACGGCGGTGGCCTATGGCAGCGTCGTACTTTACGGCACCGCCGGCCGCGACACGTTGCTGGGCGGGGCCGGCGATGATTGGCTGGTTGGGCAGGGCGGTGCCGACATCATGCGGGGTGGCGCAGGCCAGGACACGCTGGTGGTGCAGGATGCCGCGGCCGTGGCGCGGCTGGGCGAGGCCGATGGCGGCGCCGGCTTCGACGCGCTGCAAATTACTACCGGGCACTCCATCGCCGATACCGCCTTCGCCACGCTGCGCGGCCTGGAGCACCTGCAGCTCGCCGGCGGCGGCGCCCAGGCGGCGCAGCTGGGCGAAATGGCCGCAGCGGGCTTCGGGGGCCATGTCATAATCACCGCGCCCGGCGCCACGAGCCTGTTCGTCGATGCGGCGACGATGAGCACGGGCATGGTGGAAGTGTATGCGACCGCGGGCGCGGATATGCTGCGCGGCGGCGCCGGCGCCGATATCTTTCGCGGCCTAGGGGCCGGCGACGTCGCCCGGGGCGGCGGCGGCGACGACACCTTCTGCTTCGCCACGGTGGCCGACCTGCTGGCCTCCTCGGGGATCGAGGGCGGCGCGGGCTACGACATCGCATGGGTCCAGGGCGGCGGCACGCTGCGCGATGGGGGTTTCGCCGCCCTGTCCGGCGTCGAGCACATGATCTTCGATCTGGGCCCCGCCGCGCTGGTCGGCCCTGGCGCCGGCCGCGTGAGCGTGACGGTTGGCCAGGCCGCCGCGCGGGCCTTCACGGGCGATGTGGCAATCCAGGTCTTGGGCGGCGCCCTGTCGCTGGATGCGAGCGGCCTGGCCGGCAAGGGCGTGGTCGCCTTGGGCGGTGATGGCGATGACATCTTCGTGGGCTCGGCCCAGAACGACGTCTTCATCGGCGGTGCCGGGCGGGATGCGTTCATCTTCGGCGCGCGGGGCGGGACCGACCGCATCGAGGGTTGGCACGCTGGCGACCGGCTTTTCATGCAGGCGATGGGGGAGTCGCAGGTCGCCACCATGCTGGCATCCGCCAGCGAGCAGGGGGGCTACACGCAGCTGGCCTATGGCGCCGACAACGCTATCTTCCTAAGCGGCGTGCCGCAGGGCGGGCTGACAATGGGCGACTTTATCTGGGGATTGTAGCCGCATCGGCGGAATGTTAAATTGGAAAATCCGAAGTAAGATTGAACAGGAACAGTCTATATGGAGCTTTCCGAAGTATTCGCGCACTCGCAATACTTGCGCTTCAAGCAAAAATCGGTTTCTGTTGAGGGCTGGTTTTCCGACATGTCGGCCGCCCTGTTCGACGCATTCATGTCGTTCCAGAAGGCGCGGGGTACGGGCGGCGACTTTCTGGAGATCGGCATCGCCTACGGCAAGGCGGCGCTGATGCTGGCCGCGCATGGCGCGCCGGGCGATGTGGTCCGCCTGGTGGATTGCAGCGAGGCGCAGGTGACGGGGACGACCGCACTGGTCCAGGGCACGACACAAAGCAGGGTGGAGGGCATCTTTGGTTTCTCCGAGGCGCTGCCGCACGACCTGTTTCCCAGCCGGGCCACGCGCTTCATGCACATCGACGGCGACCACGGCCGATGGGCGCTGCACAACGACCTCGACATCGCGCACCGGACCCTTGGCGCCGACGGCATGGTTGCGCTGGACGATTTCCTGGCGCCGCAATTCATCGGCGTCACGATCGGCGCCATCGAGTGGATGACCCGCAACCCTGAAGCCTTCGAGATGGTGTTGGTTGGCTTTAACAAGGCCTATCTGGTGCGGCCGCGCGTGGCGATGGACTACTATGTCTTCATCCGCGACATGCTGCCCGGCTTTTTCCGCAGCCTGGATCTGCACGATTTCACCTTCTCGCGCACCGATGTGGCCCGGGCCTGCGGCACCTTCGGCCTGACCGCGCGCCAGTTCGACCTGGACATCCTCACCCGTGAACGCGCCATGGGGCTGCCCGAGGTGCTGGTCGAAGGTAAGATCGTGATCTGAGGCCGGCCGCGCCTGTCAGCGGCGTCCGGTCCATGCTCTAAGTAGCGCCGCACAAAACGCCGGAATTCTATCGTGAATAAGCCCCTGCTCGCCAATTCCTTCCGCACCGGCCCCGATGCCAATGGCCGTTTCGGCACCTTCGGCGGCCGCTACGTGGCCGAGACCCTGATGCCGCTGATCCTGGAGGTCGAAGCGGCCTACAAGGCGGCCCGCGCGGATGACAGCTTCGAGGCGGAGTGGCGGCGGCTGTTGAAGGATTATGTCGGCCGCCCCAGCCCGCTGTGGTTCGCGGAGCGGATGACCAAACATCTGCGCCAGTCCGCTCCGCGGGGAGGCGGCGCCCAGGTCTGGATGAAGCGGGACGAGCTGAACCACACCGGCGCGCATAAGATCAACGCCGTTCTGGGGCAGATCCTGCTGGCCCGCCGCATGGGCAAGAAGCGCATCATCGCCGAGACCGGTGCCGGCCAGCATGGTGTGGCGACGGCCACGGCTTGCGCGCTGTTCGACCTGCCCTGCACCGTCTTCATGGGTGCTACCGACGTGGAGCGGCAGCAGCCCAACGTCTTCCGTATGAAGCTGCTGGGGGCCGAGGTCGTACCCGTGACGTCGGGCGCCGCCACCCTGAAGGACGCGATGAACGAGGCGCTGCGCCACTGGGTCGCGAATGTGACGGACACCTATTACTGCATCGGGACCGTCGCCGGCCCGCACCCCTATCCGGTGATGGTGCGCGACTTCCAGAGCGTAATCGGCGAGGAGGCGCGGGCGCAAATGCTGGAAGCCACCGGCCGGCTGCCCGACACGCTGGTCGCGGCCATCGGTGGGGGCAGCAACGCGATGGGGCTGTTCCATCCATTCCTGGACGATGCGTCCGTCGCCATGCTCGGCGTCGAGGCCGGGGGGCATGGCTTGCAGATCGAGGGTGGCCATGCCGCCAGCCTGAGCGGCGGCCGCCCCGGCGTGCTGCACGGCAACCGCACCTACCTGCTGCAGGACGCCGAAGGGCAGATCCTGGAGGGCCACAGTATTTCGGCCGGGCTGGACTACCCGGGCGTCGGGCCCGAACACTCCTGGCTGCACGAGATCGGCCGGGTGAAGTACGTGGCCGCGACCGACGCGCAGGCGCTCAACGCTTTCCAGCTTTGCTCGCGGCTGGAGGGCATCATTCCGGCGCTGGAGCCGGCGCATGCGCTGGCGCATGTGATGGAACTGGCCCCCACCCTGCCGGCCGACCACATCCTGCTGATGAACATGTGCGGCCGTGGCGACAAGGACATCTTCGCCGTCGCCAAACACCTGGGCGTCACACTGTGAGCCGCATCGCCGCGCGCTTCGCCGCATTGAAGGCCGAAGGCCGCGGTGCGCTGATGCCCTTCCTCATGGCTGGCGACCCGGATCGTGCCACCAGCCTGGCCATGCTGCGCGGCCTGCCCGCGGCGGGGGCCGACCTGATCGAGATCGGCATGCCTTTTTCCGACCCGATGGCCGATGGGCCAACGGTGCAGCTGGCCGGCCAGCGGGCGCTGCGTGCCGGCACCACCACCGCCAGCATCCTGGCCATGCTGCGCGACTTCCGCGCCGGTGACGACACCACGCCGGTGGTGTTGATGGGCTACCTGAACCCGGTGCTGAGCTATGGCGCCGAGCGCTTCTGCCAGGACCCCGCCGCCGCCGGTGCCGATGGGGTGATCATGGTCGACATGCCGCCCGAGGAAAGCCAGGAGCTGGCCCCCTACGCCGCCGCCGCCGGGTTGGACCTGATCCGGCTGATTGCACCCACCACCGACGATGCGCGGCTGCCTGGCGTTCTGCGCGCCGGTTCAGGTTTCATCTATTATGTGGCGATCACCGGAATTACCGGCACGGCCAGCGCCACCGGCGATGAACTGGCGCGCGCTATCCCCCGGCTGCGGCAGCACACGGCGTTGCCCATCGCCATCGGCTTCGGCGTGCGCACCCCCGCCCAGGCGGCGGAGGCGGCGCGAGTGGCGGATGGCGCGGTGGTGGCGTCTGCCCTGATCGAACTCATGGCGGCGACGCTGGATACGCAGGGCGGAGCCACCGCGGGGACTGTGCAAGCCATGCTGGGCCAGGTGCAGGTGCTCGCCAAGGCTGTGAGACAAACCAACATAAATTAGACGTCCTTAGCCATTGCTCGGCGCAAGTCTTTTCTGATAGATTGTCCATTATTGGAGACAAGCGGGCGTCGCAGGTGGGGGCCGGCCGTTCGCCATCTGGAATGGGCATGATGACGACAATGATCTGGCGCGGATCTGCGTGGGTGGCTTTCCTGTCCATGACACTGCCCGCCGCCGCGCAATGGCCGCAGCCCGAAGGCGGTGGCCAGGTCATTATCGGCGGCGGTCCGTACTCGGCACGCATCAATGGCTTCGACAATCGCGGCAACGCCACCCGCAACGGCAGCATCCAGCGGCTCGACATTTCGCCCTATTGGGAACACGGCCTGACCCAGCGCTGGACGGTCGGCATCGCGCCCCGCCTGCAGGCGACCTGGATGGATCAGACCGCCACCCGGAGCAGCGGCTTCGGCCTGGCCGAGGCCAACATATTCGCCCGTTACGCGCTGTATCGCGGCACCAGCGATGTGCTGTCGTTGCAGGCTACGCTGTCCACACCGGGCATCGGCGCCATCCGCAACCCCTACATCGCCGAGCCGCATGCGAGCCTGGAAGCGCGCATTACCTACGGGCGCAGCATTCCGCTGCCGCGCGACATGTCCGCCTTCGTGGCGTTGGGTGCGGGCTATCGCTTTCGCGCCGGCTCACCCGCCGATGAGGTGCGGGTGGACGCCACGGTCGGCTTCCGGCCGCTGCCGAACTGGATGCTGCTCGGCCAGTATTTTGGCACTGTTGGCATGCGCAACAACGGCGCCGGCGGCCCCGACTACGCCATCCAACGGCTGCAGGCCTCGGTGGTGCACGACCTTAACGCGCGGCATTCGGTACAGCTTGGTTACATGCGTGAGGTTGACGGCCGGCGGGTGGCGCTGGGGCAGGCCGTGCTGCTGGCCTGGTGGTACCGGTATTGAGTGGGCGGGGCCGGGCGCGGTAGATTGTTGTGACGTCTCCGTAGCTCAGCCGGATAGAGCACCAGATTCCTAATCTGGGGGCCGTGGGTTCGAATCCCGCCGGGGACGCCAATTAAATCAATAACTTGTGGTTGGTTTTGAGCATCATATGTGGCGGGTATGGCATCTGCGGACCCGCCACGGACCCGCTTGCGGCATTTAGGCTGCGATGATT